>NZ_JBRCEP010000016.1:0-21669 GCF_053491055.1 Gloeomargarita sp. | reverse complement strand
CTTTGGTGATACTATTCCCGTTCTCAATGAAACTTATCACCTTCTTCCGTAAATCCAGACTGTAACACATTCTGATTCTCCTCCTTGATGCTCACCTTCCTCCCCATCTTACACCCTCCTCTCATAAAATGTTGCATTTTCAATAAAAATGACTATATAAATTAAGGGATACAAAAAGCCTTGATTATTCTAAAAGTTCAACGTGATCGACCGACGGCAAGCGGGGTTCAACTGTATCCCATAACCACTTAAAAGACTGTATCTAAAGAAGGGGTTGTTGATGCGGTGCCGGTCTGTATGGTTTGTCAGAAGACAGATGCAGGAGAAACATCTTGTCAGGGCGTAAATGAGATTTCATACCCTTGGTGATTTTCCTAACTCTTAATGCAGCGGAAGGAACTAGGCAAGAGAGCTGACACTTGCCCATTCCTGCATCTTGAAACAGCCGTATGAGGTTGCTCTTAACCCTTGCGGGAGTAAAACTCGACAACCATCAGTTCATTGATCTGGAGTGCCACACACTGCCGCTCGACGACCCCGGTGACGCGCCCCTCCAATTTGTTCTTGTCAAATTCTAGGTGGGTGGGTAAGGTCGCCAAGCCGGGATATTCGGCATAGGCTTCCACCAATTTGCGGGAGCTTTCCCTGGGGCGAACGGTAATGACATCGCCAGGACGGCATTCGTAACTGGGGGTATAGACAGTGCGGCCATTGACCTGAATGTGCCCGTGCCCGACCAATTGCCGCGCCGCCGGAATGGTAGGCGCCATCCCCAGCCGAAAAACCGTGTTGTCCAGGCGCATCTCTAATAGCTGCAACAAAGTCTGTCCCGTGGAACCCTTGACCCGCCGGGCCTTCCGCACATACCGCAACAACTGCCGTTCCGACAGCCCGTAGTTGTAGCGCAACTTCTGCTTTTCTTCCAGCCGTTTGGCGTACTCCGACAGCTTGCGGGGGGCTTGCCCATGCTGACCCGGCGGATTGACGCGTTTGCGGGCAACCTTGCGGGTCAAACCGGGTAACTCCCCTAACCGGCGGATGATACGCACACGCGGGCCACGATAGCGAGACATAGAACCGAAATTTTAGAACGGTCTTTTATAGTAGCACGGGATTTGGGTGGGCACAAGGGGTAGCGATTGGTTCAGCCTGTGCTATCATAAACAATGCCCGAAAATAGGCGGGCATTTGCTGCCCGTTGTGTTTGCATGGAAAAGAAGGAAGCGACGGCTCCGGCGACGGCAGGTGGTCCGTTGAATTTTCTTAACGAGGTGCGCAATGAGCTGAAAAAGGTGATTTGGCCGACGCGCCAGCAGCTCATAAGCGAGTCGTTGGCGGTGATTTTGATGGTGGTGGCTTCCACCCTCATGATTTATCTTGTGGATACGTTGTTTGTGTGGTTGTCCCAGCGGCTATTCCCATGACGTACTCAGCGAACTCGGTTGAAGGGGAGGAACGGGTCGGTCGCCCCTGTTGGTATGTGGTGCAGGTGGCTTCGGGGTGCGAGCAGAAGGTCAAAAGTACCCTGGAGCAGCGCAGTCGCACTCTGGATATGACGGATCGGATTTTGCAGGTGGCAATCCCGCAGGCGCCGGTGGTACGGATTCGCAAAGACGGCAGTCGCCAGAATACGGAAGAAAAAATTTACCCTGGCTATGTTTATGTGCAGATGCTGGCGACGCGGACGCCCCAGGGCCAGTGGGAAATTGACGACGAAGCCTGGCAGTTGGTGCGCAACACCCCCCATGTGATCAACTTTGTTGGCTCGCAGCAGTGGCGGGGTAGTGGTCGAACCCATGTCAAGCCCATGCCGCTGACGGATGCGGAAGTGGAGCGGGTCTTCCAGTCGGTGGCGGTTGAGGAACCCAAGGTGAAGGTGGATATGGCGCCGGGGGATTTGATCGTGGTGATTTCTGGCCCCTTCAAGGATTTCCGCGGCGAGGTGATCGAGGTCAGCCCGGAGCGGAACAAGCTCAAGGCGCTCTTATCTATCTTTGGGCGGGAAACGCCGGTGGAATTGGAATTTAACCAAATCCAGAAAGAGAGTTAGTTTTTGCGTAAGGAACCAAACTGACGATGGCAAAGAAAGTAACGGCAGTGGTCAAACTGGCTTTACCGGCGGGGAAAGCCAACCCGGCGCCACCTGTGGGGCCTGCCCTGGGGCAACACGGGGTGAATATCATGATGTTCTGCAAGGAATACAATGCCAAAACTGCCGACAAAGTGGGCATGATTATTCCGGCGGAAATCACGATCTATGAAGACCGCAGTTTTACCTTTGTGCTGAAAACACCCCCGGCTTCGGTACTGTTGGCGAAGGCGGCTGGGGTGGCCAAGGGTTCCGGGGACCCCAAGGCGAAAAAAGTTGGTCAAATTACCCGGGCGCAACTGCGGGAAATTGCCCAGACAAAATTGCCTGACCTGAATACGGACAACATTGAGGCGGCGATGAAAACTATTGCCGGTACGGCGCGGCAAATGGGCATTACGATTGTGGATTGACAGGGTTTGGGGGGTTGTTTATAATGGATAGCTGCATTTGTTGTGGGGGAGAGGGGTGACCTCGGTTGTACCCCAAAGGAAGTCAGGATGAAGAGACAGTCCAAGCGGTTGCGGGCCTTGTTGGCCAAGGTGGAGCCGCGTCCCTACGAACCCAGTGAGGCGATTGCTCTCCTCAAGGAGACGGCAACGGCCAAGTTTCCGGAGAGTGTGGAGGCCCATGTGCGGCTGGGGATTGACCCCAAGTTCAACGACCAGCAGTTGCGGGCGACGGTGACCTTGCCCAAGGGGACGGGGCAGACGGTGCGGGTGGCGGTGATTGCGCGCGGGGAAAAGGTGGCGGAAGCGCAGGCGGCCGGGGCGGATGTCTATGGTTCGGAGGAGTTGATTGAGGAGATTGCCGGGGGGCGGTTGGATTTTGACAAGCTGATTGCCACGCCGGACATTATGCCCAAGGTGGCCAAGTTGGGGAAACTGTTGGGGCCAAAAGGGTTGATGCCGTCGCCGAAAGGGGGCACGGTGACGTTTGACCTGGCGGCGGCGATTGCCGAGTTCAAAAGGGGGAAGTTGGAGTACCGGGCGGATCGGTCGGGGATTGTTCATGTTTTGTTTGGTAAGGCCACGTTTCCGGCGGCGGACCTGTTGGTGAATCTGAAGGCGGTGCAGGAGTCGATTGACCGCAATCGTCCCCCTGGTGCCAAGGGGCGCTACTGGCGCAGTTTATTTGTGTCGGCGACGATGGGGCCGGGGATTGAGGTGGATTTTAACCTGTTGCGGGAGATGAAGCTGGCGGAAGCTTAAGGGTTTGTGGTTGGGTCGGGAAGGAGGAGGTTGCCTATCGAGCAAAACCCCCAATGCGCATGTGTGAGTAGGTGTGACCGCAGACCGCAGGTGCCTGTTGGGTAAAGTTCCTGCCGAGGTCAACAGCCGATTTGCCCGTTGGGGGTAGGTCTGCTGTGGCCCGGCGCAAAACCGGGTTTTTTGTTGGGAGTTGTGTATGGGACGGACGTTGGCGGATAAACAGGCGATTGTCGCCGAGTTGCAGGAGACCTTAAAGCGCACCCAGATGACCCTGGTGATTGACTATCAGGGGTTGACGGTGGCGGAAATGACGGATTTGCGGCGGCGGTTGCGTCCGACGGGCACCGTTTGCAAGGTCACGAAAAATACCCTGATGGGAATTGCCATTCGGGACAACCCGACGTGGCAGCCGATGGCGCGTTTTCTCAAGGGGACGACCGCGTTTTTGTTGGTGCAGGCGGATATTCCGGGGGCGGTCAAGGCCTACCAGGAATTCCAGAAAGCGACCAAAAAAACCGAACTGCGGGGCGCGGTTATGGAGGGGCAGGCCTTGGACGAGGCGGGGATTAAAGCCGTCCTCGACCTGCCCCCCAAAGAGGTGTTGATGGCCAAGGTGGCGGGGATGCTCAAAACCCTGCCTACCCAGTTGGCGACGGCGCTCCATGCGGTGCCGACCCAATTGGCAACGGGCATCAACGAAGTGCCTGCTTCCTTAGGGCGGGCGATTCAGGCGGTGGCCAAACAGAAGGAAACCGCCGGTGCGCAATGAAGGTTGGTGATGTTTGCGTTAAGGAGAAACAACCATGTCTGCAAAAACCGATGCCATTTTGGCGGAACTGAAAACCCTGACGCTGTTAGAGGCGGCGGAACTGGTCAAACAGATTGAGGAAGCCTTTGGGGTGAGTGCGGCGGCGCCGGCAGGCGGCATGATGATGGCAGCGCCGATGCCTGTAGCCGGGGCAGCACCGGCGGCACCAGCGGCGGCAGAACCGGTGGAAGAGCAAACCGAGTTCAGCGTGGTCTTGGAAGCGGTGCCCGCCGACAAGAAAATTGCCATTTTGAAGGTGGTGCGGGAATTGACGGGTTTGGGGCTAAAGGAAGCCAAGGATTTGGTGGAAGCGGCGCCCAAGGCGGTCAAGGAGGGGATTCCCAAGGAGGAGGCGGAAAAAATCAAAGCCAAACTGGTCGAAGCGGGTGCTACAGTGGCGGTGAAGTAACCCCCTGGGTCCATGCGCACCCGGATTCTCCTGACCCGTCACGGCGAAAGCACCTTCAATGTCGCATCCCGCGTCCAGGGGCGTTCGGACGGCGCTTCCTTGACCGAACGGGGGCGGGCGATGGCGGTGGCCACCGGCCAACTGCTCCAGGGGGTCGGCGTGGACCACATTTACGTCAGCCCCCTGCGCCGCGCCCAGGAAACCGCCCAGTTGTTGGGGTTGACGGGGGTGCCCCTCACCCCGACGCCCGACCTTTTGGAAATTGACCTACCGGCGTGGGAGGGGTTGACCCATGCGGAAGTGCGCACCCGGTTCCCCCAGGATTACCGCGCCTGGCGCAGCGACCCGGACCACTTTGTCATGGCGGGGCGGTATCCTGTCTTGGAATTGCTGGCGCAAGCCGCGCGGTTTTGGCAGGAAGTTTTGCCCAAACATGCCGGTCAAACCCTGCTGGTGGTGGGGCATGCCACCATCAATCGCATCCTGCTTGTGCAATTACTCGGTCTGCAACCAGCGCATTATTTTCGTTTGCAACAGAGCAATTGTGGCCTGACCGTAGTGAATTGGGAATCGGCACGGGTGCAATTGGAAGCCCTAAATTTGGTGTTTCACACCGGCAATTTATTTCCCAAATACAAGGGTGGAACGCGGATTTATTTGGTGCGGCACGGGGAAACGGATTGGAATCGTCAGGGTCAATTTCAAGGCCAGCGGGATATTCCCTTGAATGCCAATGGGCAACGACAAGCGACCCAAACGCAGCAATTACTTGCCCAGGTCGCCTTAGATTTTGCGGTGACCAGTCCCTTGCGTCGTTCCCGCCAAACCGCAGAAATGATCCTCGCTTCCCACCCAGGCGTTGCCTTGCAGGTCATGCCCGATTTGCAAGAAATCAGTCATGGGTTGTGGGAGGGCAAATTCCACGCCGAGGTCGAGGCGGAATTTCCGGGGATGTTGGCGCAATGGCACCAAACGCCGGAGCAGGTGCAAATGCCGGGGGGAGAAAATCTCAACCAGGTTTGGGAGCGGGCAGGCCGGGCTTGGCACAAGATCATTACCCAATACGAGGGGCAACAGGGAATGGTCGTCGCCCACGATGCGATTAACAAAGCAATCCTATGCCAGTTATTTCAGCTTTCACCCGCGCATTTTTGGCTCTTCAAACAGGGCAATGGGTCGGTGAGTGTGATTGATTATCCTGAGGGCGCTGGCGGCGCACCCGTTTTGCAGATGCTGAATCTCACCCGCACGGATGGCCTGTTTGACCAGACGGTGGCCGGGGCGCTGTAGGGGTGTTTTTTTTGACACTCCCACTGCCTCAAGTCGGGGGATGCTGACGCAGTCCACCAACGGATGCGCCAAGGCGTGGTCAAGACACCCCGAGACCGTTCCTTGCCACTCGCCAGGTTCCGCTTACTTACGCGCGCACCGTCCGGGTCGTTCACCGGGGTAATTGGCAGGCGACTCCAGTCGCTCAAGGACTACGTCCCGCTAACGCGAGCGGCCTTTTCCACCCCGTCGTACGGCGCTATAGCTAGGTAGGTTAAGGTTGTCGCCTTAGGATTCATGGCTACGCCATTGTGGGGCTACGCCCAGCGACTCATATCATGTCAACCTTTGTATGCTTAGCTATACCAAGCTCTTCTGCGGTGTCACCGAAACAATTGCCCTGCCGGCGTAGCCATTAGGAGTGAGCGTGAAATTTGATATTGATAATTCACGATAATTCACAGTCATTTACAGGCCACCTCCTGCGAGGGCGAGGGAACTGCCATCTCACCCCAGATAGGGGTTATCAAACCATCTAATTTGGTGCTATGGCCCTAGGATTCGTCATCTGCAAACGTACAGCGGATGCCTTTACTGCGACATAGTTTTTGAATCAGGGCTTGATGCTTGGTTTTGCCGAAAAGATGGATGCGGGGGCGGTGATGGGGGTAAGCCTGGCGATAAATTTCTACCTGGCCGATGGCCTGTTTCCATTGGCTGGCGCGCTTGACCTCAATCACTTCGGTAGGGGTGAGAATATCAATGCGGCCAAAGGCGGTCATCACTTCGGTTTGACTGCCGGGAATCCTTTGGGCCAGCCGGTCGCGCACCTGGGCTTCTAGGGAGGATTTGGCCTTGGTTGGGGCTTTGGTGACGTGCCGCACCAGCGCACCGGCCAAACGCTTGTAGCCAGGGGGCGCCAGTTTCTGAGCGAGTTCACTCCATAGATTCATCCCACCTGTTTGGCTAACCCACGCGACCGCCTTCCACTGTAGCACTTGAGGGTTGCCACCTGTCACCTCTATTCCCGCGATGAATTGATTGATAACTTATATAACTGAAATAACGTTACGTTCGTGTTTTTCCCCCATACCCGATGGTGCTGTGGCAACAGACGGTGCGTTTGCGGGAGTCCCCCTGGGCAGAAGTGGGCATTGGCCGGGGACGGCAGGCGGTGGTGCTGATGGTCGGGATCAGTTTGGTGCTGTTTGGGGGGATTGGCAGCCGCTTGGCCTATTTGCAACTGGTCAAGGGGCAAGAATACCGGCAGATGGCGGATAACAACCGCATCCGTCTGATTCCCAAACCGCCGGATCGGGGGCGGATTTTTGACCGGCAGGGACGGCTGTTGGCGGGAAGTCGGCTGTCCTATTCTGTGTTTCTCTGGCCGATTGCCCAACGCCCCCAGCAGTGGCGCCAAACCCTCACCACCCTAGCGCGGCTGCTGGACATCCCGGAAAAGGAAATGCAAAATCGGCTGGAACAGGCGGGGTACTATTCGCCCTACCTGTTGCGGTTGGCGCGGGGGATTGGCCCGGCGCAAATTACGGCGCTGCTGGAGCATAGCGACCACCTGCCAGGGGTGATTCTCAATGCCGAACCCATCCGTTCCTACCCGTATGGGGAACTGTTTGCCCATGTGTTGGGCTATACGGGGGAAATCAGCGAGCAGGAACTCAAGGCCCGCCAAGGGGAAAATTACCGCTTGGGGGATGTGATCGGCCAGATGGGGGTGGAAGCTGCCTTGGAATCCCGCCTGCGGGGCGAATGGGGGGGGCAACAGGTGGAAGTGGACGCCCGCGGGCAGGTGTTGCGTATCCTGGGTAAAAAGCCGTCGGTGGCGGGGCAGGATGTCACCTTGACGTTGGATTTGGAGCTGCAAAAGGCAGCCGCCCAAGCCTTGGGGAACCGCCGGGGGGCAGTGGTGGCCCTTGACCCCAGAGATGGGGCGGTGCGGGCGATGGTCAGCTATCCGGGCTTTGACCCCAATATCTTTTCCGGGCGGGTGACCCCCCAGCAGTGGCAGGAATTGCAGCGGCGCAATTTTCCCTTTGTGAATCGGGCATTGCAGGTTTACCCCCCGGCCAGTACGTTTAAGATTGTGACCACGACGGCAGCGTTGGAATCCGGTCGCTTTAGCCCCCATACGGTTTTACCGACCTTTCCCTTTTTGACGGTAGGCGGGATTCAGTTTTGGGACTGGAACCGGGCGGGCTTTGGGCCTTTGGATTTTGTCGGGGCGATGGCCTGGAGCAGCGATACGTTTTTTTATCAGATCGCCCTGGGGGTAAAAGAGCAAGCGATTGCCGAGTGGTCCCGCCGCTATGGGTTTGGGGAAAAAACCGGGATCGAATTGGCAGCCGAAGAGGCCAAAGGGTTGGTGCCGGATGCGGCTTGGAAATGGCAAACCCTCAAGGAACCCTGGTACGTGGGGGATACAATTAACATGTCCATCGGCCAGGGGTTTATGCAGGCTTCGCCGTTACAACTGGCGGTGATGTTTGCGGCGGTGGCCAATGGGGGGTACCGGGTGCGTCCCCATCTGTACCGGTCGCCGGGGGATACTCCCAGACGCACGCCCATTGGCCTCAAACCGACGACTTTGGCGATTCTCCGGCAGGGGTTGCGGCGGGTGGTGACCGCCGGCACCGGCACGGCCCTCAACGTCCGCCATTTACCCCCGATTGCGGGCAAAAGCGGCACGGCAGAAGACCCCCCCCGCCCCAGCCACACCTGGTTTGGCGCCTACGCTCCGGCGGATAACCCGGAACTGGTGGTGGTGGCCTTTGGGGAAAATTCCGGCGGTGGCGGGGGCAGTGTGGCCGGCCCCATAACGCTCCGGGTGCTGGAAGCCTACTTTGCCCAACAAAACAAGCAGGGTCGCCGATGACTGCACCTAGGGCGCCGCAACCGGTGATTTTGCTCAGCAGTCGGGAACCGATTTTGCGCTTGGGTCTTTCGCGCTGGTTGGAGGAACAGCAACTGGCGCAGGTGGTGACCAGCGACCAGCCGGGGGATTTGCAAACGCTGCTGGGCGAACGGTTGCAACAGACCCAGCCCCTGGTGGATTTGCTGGTGGTGGATGTGGAACCGGAGGACATTCCCCTGTGCCAATCCCTGCGCCGCCGTTACCCCCACCTGCCGATTCTGGCCTTGGGACCGCCGGTGCGCCGGGACCGCCTGCTGCAATGGCAACAACTGGGCCTGGCGGCCTACGTGGAGCGCACCACCCCGGCAACCACCCTCTGGCAATGGATGCAGGCCATTTTGGGGGGCTATTCGCCCTGGTTGCAACCGGACACCCTCACCCCCCGCTGGCGTTCCCACTTGTATCACCAGGGGTTGGCGCAGATCGAGGCGGCCCTGGCGCAATGCCAACAGTGGGCACAACGTCCCCGTCCCTGGCTGGAAACCCAGCTCATCCGGGGGCGGATGCGGGAACTCCAGGCGGCCCGCTGGCTGTTGACCTGGCTATGGCGACCAGGCGCGGTGATGGCGCCTCCCCCTGCCGTGACCCGTCCCCCCCTAGCCCTCCCGAGCAGCGAACGCCTTAGCCGAGTGCGGCAGAAATTCAACCAACCCTTGACCAACACCAGTGGTTTGCTGTTGGAAACCGACCTGCTGCGGTTTGAAAAGCAACGGGAACTCTGGAATATCATTCTCAATCGGTGGGAAGCGCTGCTGGCGGAATTGCAGGCCGCCCAGATTACCCTAGAGGAGGTCACCGCCCGCTGCCCGGAATTCGTAGAACGGCTGTGGCAGGAAGCCTTGACGGATTTTGTCGGACGGTATTACCGGATTGACGGCCAGGAGGTGCTCGATACGCTGCTGGCGCAACGGGACACGGTACGGGCGGCCATTTTGGCGAAAATTCCCCTGGTTGGCGACCTGTTGGGCTTTCACCTGTACCAGATGCCCCTGCAGATCGATGGGGTTTTGTACGCGGCCAACAGCCAAATCGCCAGCGACCACGCCGCCGTTTTGCTGGAAAATTTGGTGCTGCAGGTGGCCAACGCCGTGGTGCAACCCCTGCTCAACTGCTTTCCCCACCACGAATCCGTCAAGCAACGGTTTTATCGCCGCAACCTGCTTTCGACCCGGGAAACCGAACGGCTGCGCAACCAACTGTCCCAACGCTACCGCTGGCAACGCTACTGGGACGAACCGCGGGCGATTTTTGAAAGCCGTTATCAACTGCTGCGGATTCAAGACCAAGCGATTGTCCAGTACTCGGTGTATGCGGGGCGCACGGCGGAACTGGCGCAACTGCGGGGCATTCCCTGGCTGGTCACCCTCTGGTTGGAGTTCCAAGATGCCATAGCGCCCATCTTGCGCGCTGTGGCAAATTACCTTGGCCGCACCAGCGCCTATCTGCTCACCCGCATCATTGGCCGGGGCTTGGGTTTGATTGGCCGGGGCATTTTGCAGGGCATTGGCAGCACTTGGCAAAACAATCGCTCCCAGGAATCTTCCCAGTTGTAAGCCGCCCTATGCCACAGCACCTCCGGCTTTGGCCAGCGATTGGGGCGCCACCCGCGGTAGCCGATGCCGAAAGCCACACAAAATTTCCCAAGTGATGGTATTCAACGCCGTCGCCCAATCCTGCGCGGTGATGTGGTGGCTGCCCTCCCGACCAATGAAGGTGACCATCTGCCCCACCTGCACCTTGGGCACCGCCGTCACATCCAACATCAGTTGGTCCATCGTGATCATACCCACTTGCCGCACCCGTTGCCCGGCCACCAAAGCCGTCATGCGGTTGGACAACCCCCGCGGCACCCCGTCGGCATAGCCGATCCCCACCGTCGCCAAACGCATCGGTTGCGTCGCCACAAACCGATGTCCATAGCTCACCCCCGTCCCCGGCGCAATGTCTTTGAGCTGGGTAATGCGGGCGCGCACCTGCAACACCGGCTGCAACGGCACAATGCCTTCTAAGTGAGGTGCAGGCGCATACCCGTACAAAGCCAATCCCACCCGCACCATATCGTAATGCAATTGTTTGTCCAACAACATCCCCGCCGAATTGGCCAAATGAACCAGCGGACAGGCAATGCCCAACCGTCGCATCCCCTGGAGCACCTGGTTAAACCGCTGTTGCTGCACCCAGACAAACTGGGGGTCTGGCTCATCCGCCGTCGCCAAATGGGAATACACACTGGCCAAGCGCACAGCCGGGTTGTCGGCGACCGCCTGGAGCAGGGGAATGGCCTCCTGCCAGGGAATCCCCAACCGCGACATGCCCGTATCCACATCCACATGCACCGGCAGCACCGTCTCTTCCGCCTGCGCCACCGCAGCCAACAGCCGGAACTGCTCCCAGGTGGCCAGCGTCGGTTCCACCCGCCAGTAGCGCAACGCCTGCACCTGTTGCACCGTCTGCACCCCCCCCAGGAGTAAAATCGGGGCCGTGATGCCCGCCCGCCGCAGTTGGATGGCCTCGCCTAGGGTCGCCACCCCCAGCCAAGTCGCCCCGTGCGCCAAAACCACCTCGGCCACCGCCACCGCCCCATGCCCGTAGGCATCGGCTTTGATCACCGCCAACAACTGGGTATGGCTGCCTAGATAATCCTTAATTGCCCGCGTATTTGCCGCTAATGCCGCCGTATCAATCTCGACCCACGCCCGTTCCAGGGCATCTGGGAATACCATCCGTGCATGCCCTCACCCACCAAGCCTAGGCTACCAGTTCCACGCCAGGCTGACAAGGCTGATACAAGGTGGTGCGCTGCCAAGAGGGACGACCAATCCTGGCAATTGCCGCCTGCAATTCCGCCACCGTTTTGCTTGTACCCCCTTGCGCCCCCGCCATTGTGGTAATGTGCTCCTCCATCAAAGTACCGCCAATGTCATCACACCCCCACTGCAGGGCCTGCACCGCCCCCCCTAACCCCAACTTCACCCAACTGGGCTGGTGATGCTTGACCCACCGCCCCAAAAACAACCGCGCCACCGCCGTTAAGCGCAGCGTCGCCAGGACATCCGGTTGGCTGCGTCCCACCCGTCGCCGCAGCGCTGCAGGTGCCTGCGCCCCCACAAACGGCAGCAGGATAAATTCCGTCAACCCCCCTGTGCGTTTTTGTAACTCCCGCAGCCGGTGTAAATGGCGTATCTGCTGGGCCGGGGTTTCCACATGGCCGCAGAGCATGGTACTGGTGGTGGGAATTCCCATCTGGTGGGCCTGGGCGACAATCCCCAGCCAGGTGGCCGTATCAATTTTTTCCGGGCAGATCACCCGCCGTACCCGGTCGTCCAAGACTTCCGCCGCCGTGCCAGGTAGGGAGTCCACCCCGGCTGCCTGTAAGCTGGCGAGGACATAGGCAGGACTGACCCCATCTTGGCGGCTGATGAAATGAATTTCCTGGGGCGAAAAAGCGTGCAGATGGATGCTCGGAGCCGTGGTTTTGATCGTGGTGACCAACTCCCGGTAATAAGCCAGCGCACTGCCCTGGCGTTGGGCGTAGGGATTGAGGCCCCCTTGCACACAGATTTCCGTCGCCCCTTGCGCTACGGCTGCGCGCACCTTGGCCGCCACCTGTTCCATCGTTAACCAAAAACTCCCTGGCTGGTGGGCATCCCGCCGAAAAGCGCAAAAGCCGCAGTGTTGGGCGCAGATATTGGTGAAATTGAGATTGCAGTTGACCACATAGCTGACCGGTTCCCCCACCAAATTCCGGCGCAGGTCGTCGGCAGCCTGCTGGAGCCAGGTCAACGGGTAGGGTTCGGTCAGCAGCAGATACCCTTGCGCTGGCGTAATCTCCTCGCCCTGCGCCGCCCGCGTCAAAATCTCTAGGATCATGGGCGTCGCCAAATCCTGATGGAATTGTCCCGGCTCCCGGAAATGAGAAATTGCCCATCGGGGGTGAAGGCCAAACTGGTGACCTGCTTGGTATGTCCCTTGAGGGTATCCCGCTGTTGGCGCAACACCATATCCCAGGTCTGAATCAAACCATCCTGGTTGCCGCTGACCAAAATGTTCCCCCGCGGCGCAAACGCCAGGGCACTCACCGCAGTTTTTTGCTCCGGGAACGAATGCACCTGCTCCCCCTTGTTGAAATCCCACAGGTGAATCAGCCGGTTTTCATTCCCCGTGGCGATCCATTGGCTATCGGGGCTGACCACCACCGCATTAAACCCATTGTCCCCAAACCGAAACGGCTCGCTGATGGTGCGCAGGGAACGGCCATTGCTCGCCTCCCAAATCACCAACGTATTGTCCCACCCCCCGCTGACCAACAAAAACCCATCCGGCGTAAAACACAACCCCCGCACATAACTGCTGTGGCCCGTGAGCGTACACAGACATTTGCCGCTACTTAATTCCCAAATCCGAATCGTTTTATCCTCGCTGCCACTGGCCACAAAGCGCCCGTTGGGACTGACTGCCAGCGCACAAATGGGACTGCTGTGCTTGGCAAACATTCCCCCAAAGGTCTGGGTAATTTTCCCTTTGCCCACATCCCACAGCCGCAGCGTGCGGTCTTCGCAGCCACCGACAACAGACTGCCCATCCGGCGTAAATTGCACCGCCATAATCGGCGCCGTGTAGGTATGGGACCACAGGGTAGTGACCGTCAAATGCTCCTGCCCGCTCAGTTGCCACACCCGCAAAATCCCGTCTTTCCCGGCAGCAGCAATCAAGGTTCCCCCCCCTGGGGCCTCCGCCGTCGCCACTGCCGTAATCCAGTTGCTGTACGGCCCCAACGTACACACACATTCCCAGCTGGGCGCCGCCACCTGGCTGACCGTAGCGCTTTTTTGCCGTTGGGGAAAATTCAACACCAACTTAGAAGGTGTCGGGCGAGCGGCTGGCTGCAAGCGGGAGGGGTTGGCCAGCCCCAGGCGACTGACCTGGTTTAGTGCCTCCAAATCCCGCCGCACCTCCGCCGCCGACTGGTAGCGTTTGCGGGTCGCCCGTTCCAACAAGCGGTTCAAAATCTGGGCCAACCCTGGACTCACCGGCTCAGCCACGTAATCCTGCCAGACCCAGCCATCCTGGGACATATCGTACAGTTCCAGGGGCGAACGCCCGGTCATCAGGTGCACACAGGTCACCCCCAAGCTGTACAAATCGCTGACAAATTCCGCCTTGCCCACCATTTGCTCCGGGGCGGTAAACCCAGCACTGCTAATAATCGTGCGTAAACTGGACATGGAAGTACTCGGCGCGAACTTGGCCGCCCCAAAATCCACCAGATAGAGCCTGCCATTGGCCCGACTGCGAATCACATTTTCCGGTTTAATATCCCGGTGAATCACATGGTGGTTATGCACAAACTCCAACACCGGCACCAAATCCCGCAAGAATTGCAGCGCCTTGGCCTCGTTAAACGGCCCGTAGAGTTGCAACTCCTGCGCCAAATTATTCCCGTCAATATATTCCTGAATAATGTACTGACGTTTGTCCTGCTCAAAGTAGGCGTACAGGTTGGGGATTTGGTCGTGGTGCCCCAGTTCATCCAGCCGCAGTGCCTCCCGGTGAAAAAGCTCCGAAGCCTTGGCGTAGGACTGGGCATCCATCTCCATCGGCAAAAACTGTTTGACCACACACTTGGGTTTCGAGGGTTTATCCTCATCCACCGCCAAAAAGGTGCGCCCAAACCCCCCCTGCCCCAAGGGACGCAACGGTCGGTAACGATTTTGCAACACTAGGCTACTGCCGCAGGCTTGACAAATTAAAGCGTCAGGGGGATTGTGTCCGGGTCGAGGACAATCGGGGTTAAGGCAGTAGCTCATGGACGCCAGCCGCCAGCAAAGGCATCTAAGTATTCACATTATTTCTTAATCCATGTCATTCTGTCCATGGTGGGGCCATAGGGCTGGGGCAGCAGCAAGCGCCGGTTGTGTTCTGTCCCCTCTGAACCATTTTCACAATTTTTAGGGATTTTCGGGAGTGCGCAACGCAGGGAAGGGGTTGGCGACACAAACAGGTGGTATCTTCCCCCGGAGACAGGCCGTGCGGTCAGGGGAGGCCCGATTTAGGCTATACTCGACAGGATTTGTGTTGTGGGTGGGGTGGACTGCCGTGACCAGTGGCACAACGACAACACCGCAGTTTAACTTTGACCGCCAGTTGTGGCGTCGGTTTACAATGGTTGCCCAACCTTACTTTTATCCTTTGGGTAGAAGGTCTTTCTCCATTTTTGTAGCTTTACTAGCATTATCTTTTTACTTTTCTTTCTCTCTCCTGTTTTTTCTAACCTGTAGTGTTGTTTTAACTGGTTATAATTTTAACGCTGCGTTCACTAATCGAATTGCACCTGGACTTGCGGATAAACTGGTTAGCCTTTTGCAGTCACCTTTTGCAATCATCACAGGATTGGGCATTGTTATTCCTATTCTAACGTTTGGTCTATTATTTGAGAATCTACGTTCTCGCTGGAGACAATGGAGTTTATTAACTATCTTGCTTTTTTTATCTTTGTCGGTCAGCGGTCTTAATGTTGTAATTAGCTATGTAAGTAATTTTTTTCAAACAGCATTATCAGAGAGGAATCAACCGCAATTTTGGACTTTTCTGTTTGTATATGCTGGGGTTTTTGTTGTAGGTACTCCCATTGTCGTAATTTACGAATACGTCCAGCAAAAACTTGGACTTTTGTGGCGAGAATGGTTGACGAATTTATTTTTGAACAACTATCTTGCAAATCGTGCATATTATGAATTGGATTCCAACTCTTCTCACACAGAAATTGATAATCCCGATCAGCGAATTACCCAGGATGTAGCCTCTTTTACTCGTGTAACTCTATCCTTCCTTTTAATCATTCTTCGCTCAATTATTGATTTAATTTCGTTTACAGGAATTTTATTCTCTATTTCCAAATCATTGACTTTTGGTCTGATCATATATGCAACAGCCGCAACAATTATCACAGTATTTTTCGGCAAGAAACTAATAGGTTTAAACTTTGCACAACTCCGCCTAGAAGCTGATTTTCGGTATAGCTTAGTTCATGTTCGTGACAATGCAGAATCTATTGCTTTCTACCAGGGTGAGTCGCAAGAAAAACAGAGTATTAATAGACGCTTCCGCCGTGTGCTTGCCAACTTTGATTTTTTAATTAAATGGCAAAGAAATCTCGCTTACTTCACAACAGGTTACAACTACCTTACTATGATTATACCAGCACTTATTTTGGCTCCCCGTTACTTTGCTGGGCAACTGAGGTTTGGTGACATTACCCAGGGTGGATTTGCGTTTAGACAGGTACTTGATTCGGTGTCTTTAATCATCAATCAAATTGAGGGTATTACTGCCTTTGCCGCTAGTATCAATCGCCTGGGGGAATTTTATGAGATTTTGCAGGAACCCAGAAAAAACGTCCATCAAGAAAATCAAATTCAAATCCAAACTGCCCAGCAATTGAGCATCCAAAAAATGACGTTGTTCACGCCTAATTTGGAGCAGGAATTGGTGCGGGATTTGACGGTGAATTTAGCCCCGGATGAACGGCTGTTGATTGTGGGGGCAAGTGGTGTGGGGAAAAGCTCGATTCTGCGAGCGGTAGCGGGTTTGTGGCGCAATGGGGCGGGGATTGTGGTGCGCCCCGATATTCGCGAAATGCTCTTTTTGCCCCAACGGCCCTACATGGTGCTGGGCACCTTGCGCGAGCAATTGCTGTACCCTGCCAATGACGAAACCATTACGAATGAGCAACTGCAAAAGGTGTTGGACCGGGTGAATTTGGGCTATTTAACCGACCGGTTTAATTGGGAGGAAATTCTCGATTGGCCGATGGTGTTGTCTTTGGGGGAACAGCAGCGGTTGGCCTTTGCCCGGCTGTTTTTATCCCAACCCCGTTACGCTCTTTTAGATGAGGCGACCAGTGCTTTGGATGTGACCAATGAACGGCATTTATATCAGCAATTGCAACAGACATCAGTGGTGTATTTGAGTGTGGGACACCGGCCAACCTTGGTGGATTATCACCAAAAGGTGTTGGAACTCATGGGTGGGGGCGCATGGCAGATGTGGACGGCGGCAGAGTACCGGGCCAAATTGGCGCAGATGGTGGGCTAAGAGGTTTTCATCCTGTGCAAAAAATGGGCCAGAAGGGGATTCCCGCAGGGGAAAAATCGGTTAATTTATCAGTGGGGGGAACAGGAATGAGTATCTAGTGCCTATGGATGTGATTCCGGCGATTGATTTGCTCGATGGGCAATGTGTCCGGCTGGTGCAGGGGGATTATGCCCGGTCGGAAGTGTTTAGCAGTGACCCGGTACGTATGGCGCAGGCGTGGGTGGCGCACGGAGCCAAGCGGTTGCACGTGGTGGATTTGAACGGGGCAAGGACGGGCATCCCGCACCATCTGGAGGTGATTCGCCGGATCATTCAAGCGGTGGATATTCCGGTGCAGGTAGGCGGCGGCATTCGGGAAACGGCGACGGTGGCACAGTTGGTGGACCTGGGGGCCGACCGGGTGATTGTGGGGACGGTGGCGGTGAAACAACCGCACCTGTGTCGGCAGTGGTGCGCGGAATTTCCTGGGAAAATTTGGGTGAGTGTGGATGCCCGCCAGGGACAGGTGGCGGTGGCGGGCTGGCAGGAACCGACGGGGATGGCGATGGATGCCCTGGTGCAGGATTGGCTGGATGGGGGGGTGGCCGGATTGATCTATACGGCGATTGAGCGGGATGGGACCCTGACCGGGCCGGATATGGACGGACTGCGGGGTCTGTTGGCGCAGGTATCGGTGCCGGTGTTGGCCTCCGGGGGGGTCGGCGCGATGACGGATTTGCTCGCGCTGTTGGCTTTGGAACCCCTGGGGCTAGCGGGGGTGATCATCGGCAAGGCGCTGTACACGGGGGATATTGACCTGCGCCACGCTTTGCAGGCGGTGGGGCCGGGACGTTGGCAGGATGTGCCCCCAGCCGATGACCTGGGCACGATCTATGTCTGAGGAAACCACTCTTGGGCCTGCCCTACTCCAGCAATTACTCGACCGGGAACCCCTGACGCCGGAGCAAGCCAAGGCGTTGATGCGGGCCTGGTTGCACGCAGAACTGCCGCCAGCCTTGGCAGGGGGAATCTTGGTGGCGCTGCAGGCCAAGGGGGTGACGGCGGCCGAGTTGGCAGCGATGGCCCAGGCGGTGCAGGACCAGGCGGTGGCCGCTGATTTGAGCGCAATACCCCCTTGTTTGGATACCTGTGGCACGGGGGGCGATGGGGCAGGAACCTTTAATATCTCAACGGCGGTGGCGTTGGTGGCGGCGGCGGCGGGGGTGCCGGTGGCCAAACATGGGAATCGGTCGGCGTCCGGTCGGGTCGGCTCAGCAGACGTGCTCGAAGCTCTGGGGGTGCGCCTGCATCCGGGGGTAGAACGGGCGGTGGCCATGCTCCGGGAGGTGGGGATTACGTTTCTGTTTGCGCCTGGCTGGCAT
Organism: Gloeomargarita sp.; assembly: GCF_053491055.1. Lineage (NCBI taxonomy): Bacteria > Bacillati > Cyanobacteriota > Cyanophyceae > Gloeomargaritales > Gloeomargaritaceae > Gloeomargarita > Gloeomargarita sp. The sequence continues at coordinate 3,499 of NZ_JBRCEP010000016.1, read as the reverse complement.
CCGGCGATGAAGGCGGTGGCGGGTCTGCGGCAAACCTTGAAAATTCGCACGGTGTTTAACCTGATTGGCCCGCTGGTGAATCCCTTGCGCCCTTGTTACCAGGTGGTGGGGGTCTATCAGGCAGAACTGGTGCCGGTAATGGCCGCGGCATTACAGCAGTTGGGGCGCAGGCAGGCGGTGGTGTTGCATGGTCGGGAAGGGCTGGATGAAGCGGGGTTGGGCGACTGTACCGATATGATGTTGGGGGAAGAACGGCAAACCCTTGACCCGCAGACCTGGGGCTTGACCCCTGCCCCCCTGACGGCCTTGGCGGGGGGAGACGTGCGAGACAATGCCGCCATTTTAGCCAACGTTCTGCAAGGCCGGGGGACAACGGCCCAACGGGATGTGGTGGCGCTCAACAGCGGCATTGCCCTTTGGACGGCAGAGCGAACCGACAGCATCGGCGCCGGGATCGCCCTGGCCCAGGACATTCTCGCCAGCGGCGCTGCCTGGGAGAAATTGCAACAACTGGTGCGGGTAAGCCAAGCCTGAAAGCCGCAGCACAAATTAACAAAAATTTACTTTGCTTCTCATTCTGTCGTATAGTGAACAATGGGGTTGTGGTTACCCTGTTGTTTTGGAGGAGTTGAGATTCATGGTTGCGACCCCGGTGTTGCGCCTACCGCCAAAGGAGTTTCTGGTTGCGCCCCCAACGCTGGTGAACCCGACGGTCGGGTTGTTTGTGCTATCGGTGGGGTTGTTGGTGACGAGTACCTTGGGGTATTGGTGTTGGGGGTGGTGGGCACCGGTCTGTTTTACATGCAACGTGTTGGCGCTGCATTTGGCGGGGACGGTGATCCACGATGCCTCCCACCAGGCGGCCCACCGCAACCCTTGGGTCAATGCGGCTTTGGGGCATGTGAGTGCCCTGATTTTGGGGTTTACGTTTCCGGTATTTACGCGGGTGCATATTCAGCACCATGCCCACGTCAACGACCCGGAAAATGACCCGGATCATTTTGTGTCCACAGGGGGGCCATTGTGGTTGATTGCCGCCCGATTCTTCTATCACGAAATCTATTTTTTTCAACGCCGTCTGTGGCAAAAGAATGATTTGTGGGAATGGGGCATTAGCCGTTTGCTTGTTGCCGGGATCATTGGGCTGGCCTGCTACTACGGTTTTTTGGGATATATTATGAATTTTTGGTTTTCCCCGGCTTTGGTGGTGGGTTTGGCCCTGGGTTTGTTTTTTGATTATTTGCCGCACCGTCCGTTTCGGGACCGGGGTCGCTGGACCAATGCGCGGGTGTATCCCAGCCGGATTTGGAACTGGTTGATTTTGGGGCAAAACTATCATTTGATTCACCACCTGTGGCCTTCGATTCCCTGGTATCACTACCAACGGGTTTACTACTTAATGCAACCGACGTTGACGGCCCACGGTTCCCCCCAGACCCTAGGCTTACTGGAACCCAAGAGTTTTTGGGGATTTATTTACGACCTATTTATTGGCATCCGTTGGCACCGGGAAAGCGCGCCGCCACCGCCCGACAAATCTGCTGAAACACCTGGTCAACCGGCAATTCCGCCGCAATCCGCACCAGACGTTCCGGGTGCTGAGTACTGAGGTATTGATACCCTTGGCGCACCCGCTCGTGAAACGCCAGGGATTCCTGTTCCATCTCGTCCAAAGCCCCCCGTCCCTGGGCGCGAGCCAACCCTACCGCCACCGGCACATCCAACCACAGGGTCAAATCCGGAGTCAAACCCTCGGTCGCCACCTGATTCATCTGGTCAATCAACGTCATATCCAGCCCCCGTCCCCAACCTTGGTAAGCCACCGTGGAATCTATGTAGCGGTCACAGAGGACAACTTTATTGCTTTGTAGTGCCGGTTTAAGTACTTGGGTTACATGGGCAGCCCGGTCAGCGGCGTAGAGGAGAAGTTCTGTGCGTTGGGGCAGGGTGTGCTGGAGCAGGAGTTGGCGCAGGGATTGTCCGACAGGCGTCCCCCCCGGCTCATGGGTAACCAGCACGTCATGTCCTTTTTGGGTCAACCAATCCGCGAGTAATCGGGTTTGGGTAGTCTTGCCCGCACCTTCGATGCCTTCGAGCGAGATGAACCAACCGGTCATGGGGGCCATCAGGACAAGAGCCATCATGCTAATATATCCGAATGAGGGGTGCAATGGCGGCATAGCCAAGTGGTAAGGCAGAGGTCTGCAAAACCTTTATTCCCCAGTTCGAATCTGGGTGCCGCCTTTTTGATGCCAATCCTTGAGATACCTACCCAAGCGGGTCTTCACTGCAGCCTTCTCCCCAATTCCCCAAGAAAAAAGTTCTCAAACCTAGGCAGGAAGGTAGTGCCATCCAAATAAGGTTGTTTATTATTACAATTTTATTACAATTAGTGCCATGCCTTCCCAAAGGAATGGATGCCATTCCTGACAATAGGCTTTCTGAGTAACGCATTTCAAACAAGTTTGTGACATTTGGTTTTACCTGCAAATGACTTACATCACCTGCTGGCTTTTGCGGGTGACGCAATTCATCGCCCCATGCTGACAAGGTAGGAAAACTCATCAAGGAACCGTTGGTAAATCGGGGATGATTTGCCTTTGACTAAACCAACGTACTCAATCTTCCCACGTAAAATCTGCTTAAACTTGGCAAAACTCTCGTAGTAGATGGGGTGATTGGATTTACTTCTCACAGATAGTATTTTTTGTGGGCCGTACTTACGCCACGCATGGAGCATCGCGCGAATTTGCCGCACATAGCGACGGTCAACATTGGGAAATTCATTCGTAGTTAACCCCGTTACTTCTTGATGGTGTCCCCGCTTCTGTAATCTCACTTTTTCATCATTGATCAAAAAACCGCTACTTTCGATAATGTGACGCAGGGGTTCACCAATTTGAATGATAATTCCTGTCTCTGTGGCAACCTCAATTGCTAAATCCGCCGGAAACTTTGGCATATTGGTAGAAAATGTCAAATCATCCGCATAGCGGGTGTAGGTGCATTGGTTTTTGTGCGCCAACTGCTGTAACCACCTATCCATCTGGGCGCACAGCATATTGGTAATGACCGGCGAAGTTGGCGCACCCTGGGGTAGCTGATTGTTATGACAACAAATTTGCGCCAGTACAGTGGCGACAGGTTCGGGTAAGTGATAGGGAGACCCCATAAACATTCCCCGCACGCGCCCGAAATTAATCGAGGGGAAAAAGTCTTTCAAGTCCAGATTCAAAACATAACGTCGCTTCACGTGCGGTTGAGCATTGCTGACGATATTGCGGCCAGGGACAAACCCATGCACCGATGGTTTTGGCTCATATACCGCCTGCAAAACACGATTGAGTCGGCGCTGAATTAGTTTTAAGGCGGTCACGGGTGCGGCAATGGTGCGCGTTCCCCCTGCGCGTTTGGGAATTTCAAAAGTGATATAGCGATGTTTTGGAGGTACGCGGTAGATGAGATGCACCAAATGGTCATCGCTCACCTGCAACAAACG
>NZ_JBRCEP010000015.1:0-14057 GCF_053491055.1 Gloeomargarita sp. | reverse complement strand
AGCCCTTGCCAAGCCACCATCCCCAACGCATAAAGGTCGCTGGTAAACTACCCGACTCCGACCGCTAAGCGGTACGGAGCGGGCTTAAGCGCTACGCGCCGCTGACGCGAACGGTAGCCCTGCAGTTGGCAAGCCAACCACAGACCCCCCTCCTGTCCCCCCGTATACGGGGGGATGTAGGGGGGCTGGTTTACAGCGGCCCCCAAAAGCGCAATCACGTTGGCACCGTTCAAATCTGCATCCCCTTCCCAGCCACAGGCCGGGTTGACACAGCGAAAACGCTTCCCTTCCCGTTGCCCAATCCACAAACACCGGTGGCAAGTCTGCGAGCTGTAGGCAGTGGGTCATGTCGCTATTATATATCATCGACCGCATTCCTCCCGACTCTGACCCTACGGGTACAGGGCGGGCCTCCTGCGGTTTCTAGCTGAACAGACATCTGGTTCCTGGGATATGTCGGGGTCAATCCGCAAACCCAAAAAACATCGAGAAGTGTTTCCTTGGTGTACTTTTGAGCAAACGATTCAAGTACCCACTCAGAAATTAGACACTTGGTGGCAAACGGCGGGATTTCCCCAGATTGATTTTATTTGGGCGGATGTACAAGGGGCAGAAGTTGATTTAATTCAAGGGGGAAAAAAGGCTTTGGCGCACACCCGTTACCTTTACACGGAATATGCCAATGTGGAGCTATACGAGGGGCAGATTCCCTTGCGAGAAATTCTCAGATTGCTCCCGGATTTCCAACTTGTCTATCGCTTTAGTGGTGATGTTTTGCTCAAAAATAAACGCTTAAAAAACGCTTAAAATTAAGAGAGTAAGCGGGTAGGGAGCAGCAGAGATGGAACCCATTCGGTTTGGCACAGATGGCTGGCGGGGGGTGATCGCCCGGGAGTTTACCTTTGCGCGGGTGGCCCAGGTGGCCCAGGCCGCAGCCATGGTCCTTGCGCGCACGCACGGGGATACCACCGCCCCCCTGTTGGTCGGCTATGACCGGCGGTTTTTGTCCCCGGAATTTGCCCACACGGCAGCCCAGGCGGTGGCGCAAGCAGGATTTTCGGTACGTTTGGCGACCCAACCAGCTCCCACCCCGGCGTTGAGTTATCAGGTGCGCCAGCAGCAGGCGATGGGGGCGTTGGTGGTCACGGCCAGCCACAATCCCTCGGAGTACAACGGCCTGAAGGTCAAAGGGAACTTTGGCGGCTCGGTCCCCCCGGAGGTCACCCGCCAAATCGAAGCCCAGTTGGCGCAGCCGCTTAGCCCGCACTCCGGCGGTGGGATTCAGGCGTTTGACCCCTGGCCGGAGTATCTGCATGCGTTGCACAAGCAGGTGGATGTCCCGCGGATTCAAGCGGGTTTGGCGGACTGGCGGGTGTGGGTGGATGTGATGCACGGGGCGGCAGCAGGGGGGTTGACCCGCATCCTGGGAACGGCGGTGCAGGAATTGCGCACGCAGCGGGATGTGCTGTTTGGCGGGCATCCGCCGGAACCCTTGCCTCGCTATTTAGAGGAATTGCGGCGCACCCTGCAGGGGCATACGGGCAACCAGGTAGGGCTGGCGTTTGACGGGGATGGGGACCGGATTGCGGCGATGGACGGGCAGGGAAATTTTCTCTCGCCCCAGGTGCTCATCCCCCTGTTAATCCAGCATTTGGCAGAACACCGGGGCTTGACCGGGCGGGTGGTGAAAACCATTAGCGGCTCGGAATTGATTGCCAAAACGGCGGCCTATTACGGGTTGCCGGTGGTGGAAACCCCGATTGGGTTTAAGTACATCGCCCAGGAGATGCTCCAGGGTGGGGTGCTCCTGGGCGGGGAAGAATCGGGTGGGATTGGCTACGGGCACTATCTGCCGGAACGGGATGCCCTGTTATCGGCGCTGTATCTGCTCGAAGCCATTGCCGTCACCCAAAAACCCCTGGAAGTGCAGTACCGAGAACTCCAACAAAAGCTGAATTTTGTCAGTACCTACGACCGGATGGATGTGCCTTTAGCTGGCGAGGGAGCCCGGGAAGCACTGCTCGAACGACTGGCAACCCAACCGCCTACCCAAATTGCCGATATGCCGGTGGTCAAAACCTGGAGCGGCGATGGGTACAAGTTTTATCTCAGCGACCAAAGTTGGTTGTTGATTCGCTTGAGCGGCACAGAACCCCTCCTGCGCTTGTACTGCGAATCATCCACCCCCGCGCAGGGGCAAACCATCCTCACTTGGGCGCGCCACTGGGCGGAATCCAGCGCACGATGAGGGTATCGCCCACCTTGAGACCCAACTGCTGTGCCCGACCGGGCGCCAATTCGATGACGCTATCTACGGGCATATCCGGGCCATAGGTGGGGCAGCGGGGCGTCGTGCAGGGCGGCACGCGGGAATAAATGGCCAGAATTTTATGCTCATGGAGAAAAACCATATCAATCGGGGTACGCATATTTTTCATCCAAAAGCTGACCGGACGGGGGGGGTAAAAAGGAAAAAACATCCCCCGGTTGGGTTCGATGCGTTCCCGGTACATCAACCCCAGGGCCTGTTGCTCCGGTGTCCAGGCCACTTCCAGGAGAATCCGCTGGCCGTTGTGCTGGAATTGGGCGCGCACGGGCAGATGTTGGGGGGTTTGCGCCAGGGTGAGGGCACTGCCTAGCCACCCCCAGATCAGCAGGCTGCCGAGCCAGGCCTTAGGGTTCCCGCAGGACATAGCCCACCCCCCGCACAGTTTGAATCAGATGTTTTTCCCCCGGTTGGGCCAGTTTCAGACGCAGGTAACGGATGTAAACCTCGATGACATTGGATTCATGCACGGATTGGTAGCCCCACACCTGCTCCATGATTTCTTCGCGGGTGAGCACCCGCCCCGGATTCTGCATGAGAAATTTGAGCAGGTCAAATTCTTTCATGGTGAGTTGGATTTGCCGCTGTTGGCGCAGGGCGACGCGGGTGTTCAAATCCAGGGTCAAATCCGCAAAGGTCAGGCGTTCCCCCGGTTCGGTCTGGGGTTGCACGTACAGCTTGAGCCAGTGAATGAGGTCTTTGCAGGGATAGGGAGCGCTGAGGTAGTCCCAGGCCCCCACTTCCAAGCAGGTGATCCGTTCGGCCAGACTGTCGCCCTGGGTGAGCAGCAAAATCGGCAGTTGCGGGTAGGTGCGGCTTACTTGGCGGCAGAGGTCCAACCCGGCAGGGCTGGCTTCCACGATCAATAGGCTGACGGTATGGTTGGCCAGATGGGCAAAGACCTCGGCGGTATCCGTCAGGGATTGACAGGGATAGCCTGCTTCATTGAGTGCAAGCGCCAAGCGTTGCCGGAGCGAGGCGTCACTGCTAACCAGTAGTACACGCGCCGCACTGGATTCGGTCATAGAAGGGAGTTGCGAGGCCCGAATATCTGTTACTATACCTGGCTTTGGCCGCGAACGCATGGGACCAGAGCGCACTACACTGGGATTAGGACTGCACGATGACCGTCATGTTCCTGGCGATTGCCAATCACAAAGGGGGCGTTGGCAAAACTACTTCTACCATAGCACTGGGCGGTTTGTTGGCCGAGGTGGACAAGTGTCTGGTGATTGACCTGGACCCCCAAGGGAATCTCACGACGGGTCTGGGGGTCGAATTAAACGGCGAACAACCGGGGGCCTATCACTGGCTCACCGGCCAAGTGTCCACGGCGCAGGTGATTCACCAAACCGCCAGCGGGGTGTATCTTTTGCCTGCGGATGCCCATCTGACCCGCGCGGAAATCGAGTTGTTCCAAAAAAGTGGGGCCTTTTACACCCTGCGGGACCGCCTGGCCGACTGTCGGGGGCAGTTTCGCTATGTGTTGATGGATTGCCCGCCCAGCCGGGGGGTGTTGACCATCAGCGCGCTGGCTGCCGCCGATTACGTGCTCATTCCCGTCCAATGCCAATTTTTCGCCTTGAAAGGCCTGGCGGCTCTTTTGGAAACCGTCAACCAGGTGCAACGCCGTCTTAATCCCCGTCTGCATCTGCTGGGCGTACTCCCCACGATGGCCGAACCGCAAACCATCATGACCCAGGATGTCCTAAAAGCGCTCAAGGCCCAGCCGGATATTCGCGTGTTTTCCCCCATCCCCAAATCGGTCAAATTTGCCGAATCCAACCTGGCCGGGGAGCCAATTCACCGCTACACCAACGAACGCCGCCTTCTGGAACCCCTGCTGGAATTGGTGCACTTTATCCAAATGCAAGAAACGCCGTGAAACCCCGCCCCCGCCTCACCGAGGACAACAACCCCCTCAACCGCCGCCCCGCTCCTGCTGGGGATGACCTGGCACCGCCGGGGACGACACCCCCGACAACGGCATGGGTGAGCTACCAAATCCCCGCCCACCTGCAGCAGGCCTTGCACGCCCTGCACCGGCAATGGCAAGCCCACAGGCCCGAATTGACCGAGTCGCAACTGGTGGCGTTGGCCCTGCAATCCTTTTTGGCCCAGGCGCGCCGCACACCTCCCCCTTTGCCCCCGGCGACAACCTCGGAGGATGTGATGGGTTACTTGGACTAGGAGGGCAGGCGTTAAACGTCAGTCGAAATAAAACAGGGTGACAATTTTTCGTTGCTCTTCCGCTTCCCGACAGGTCATCATGAGCGTGTGACTATCGTGAAACGCAAAACAAACCAACTGCTGGCAGCGGGAGACAATCTCGCTGTTGCACAAAGTACTGGCTTCGGCCAGAGATAAGTTATCGTATTCCGGCTTTTCAACCAGGTGCATCACCTGCTTGAGCTGCTCTTGGGACTCCGGGGGTTGCTTGTGCAAACTTTGGGGCAAGATCACCGTTAATAAATTGGGGTCTGCCCGCATCGCCCCCCGAATCACCGCCGCATTCACCCCCGTTGCCCCGGAGGTCAACACCCGATTGCCCGCCAAAACCAGCGCATAGGCCAAAAGTTCGATCAAATACTGATGGGTAATGGGAACGTGACGGGAACCCAAAAGGGCAATGCGTTTCGCGCCGGTTTGCTGGATGGCGGCCAATTCCGCCAAAAATTCATCGATTTTCGGGGGGTCAAACGTGGAAGGCAAGGCGGAATTCCTGATCAATCCCGTTTCATACTATAGCAGATGGTAGCCCGCAGGCAACTACACCGGCGCCCGGCCATAAAAGGGTACGGCTGCCGACCAATGCGGACGTTCCCCGGCCTGCCACAGGTGCATCGCCCAGCGCAACAGGGGTTCTGCCGGTGCCTGGGTATGGATGTCCCCGACCAGCCGCAAGGGGGTCGGCCAGGTCGCAAGCAATTCCTGCCAGGCTGAGGGCGTAAACACCTGATCGGCCCAGAGGGCGTGCCCTTGCTGATAAATGCCCCCATACAGCCAATCAAGGCCCGCCGGCCAAGACACCGCCACCGGTTCTGACCAGAGCCAACTGGCAACCCCCAAGGTGGACAGGGCAAACAGGGGCAGATGCAATTCCTGCGCCAACACCCGTGCCGTCACCAGGCCCAAGCGCAAAGCCGTGAAGGAACCAGGCCCCCGCGTGACCGCCAAAAACGCCACATCGGACCACCGGTAGGGCGACAGGAAGTGGGCCAACTGCTGGTGGAAATAGCGGCTGGTGTCCTGTCCCCAGGTGTACGTTGCCGTGCGCAGCGGTTCCCCCACCCGCCCCATCGCCAGCCCGACCGTGGCGCCGGCTGTGTGCAGGGCGAGTCCGAGGGTCACGTGGGCACCGGTTCCCCTGGCCGCAACCGACTCCAGCGCCCCGCATCCAGGCAAAAGGAGTCACACCCCACCACATCCCACTCCATCTCGATCACTTCTGACCGGGAACGGATGTTGACATTGATGGTGGGAGATACGGGTGCAAAGGTGGGTGTGTCGGTCAAATGGGGTTGCTGGTGTTGGCGTTCCACCTCATGATAGGTGATGCATTGGTCCACATAAGCACAATTCACACAAATACACATCGTCGCGCTTCCCCCAGGGCGGCCTCAACCATCCTACTGCTACTTTAACCCAGGAGCCGGGGGTCAGGGCTGAGCGCCAAAAATTTCTTCCAACAAGTCCGGGTTGGTGGTAGGAGGCATGGTCAACTGCACCCGCCGTAAACGGTCTGCCGCCGTGTCTTCCGGGAGAATGGCATCGGTCACAATCGCCTCGTGCAAATTGACGCCGGTGAGGTTGGCCCCGCTCAAATTGGCTTCGGTCAGGTTGGCGCCTGTCAGAATCGCACCCCGCAAATTCGCCACAATTAAAAAGGCCCCCCGCAGGTTGGCACCGGTGAGGTTGGCGCCGTAGAGATTGGCTTCGATCAAATTCGCACCGCTGAGGTCGGCGCCGCTGAGGCCCGCCCGGGTCAAATCCGCCCCCCGCAGATAGGCTTTGCTCAAATTTGCCTGGTCGAGTTTGGCCCCATTCAAATTCGCCATGTACAAATCCGCAGCCCGCAAGGTGGCCCCGGTGAGGTTGGCGCCGCTGAGGTTGACCCGACAGGCCACCGCATAGCTGAGATTGGCTTTTTCTAACTGGGCCAGCAATAGGTCCGTGCGAAACAAATTGGTGCGGTTCAAACTGGCCCCGTTGAGGACAATCCGGCTCAAGTCCAAACGGCTCCAATCGGCGCCATCAAAATTGCGCTCCCCACTTTGATAACGCTCTTGTAATTCCCGCTGCATCTGAAGCATGGCTGACCCGACCCCCCCCATAAGGGGCATTTTACTCCAGTTCCTGGGCGACTTGAGCGACGGCAGCGACGACCTGCTGGATCAATTGTTGCACCTGCGCCGGTTCGGTTTGGGCACGGGCCAGTGCCTCGAGCTGTTGCGCCAATGCCCGAATGCCTTCGGCCCCCACATTGGCACTGGCGCCCTTGAGTTGGTGGGCTTCGTGGGCGATGGTTTCCCACTGCAGGGGAGTGCTGGCTGCTTGCAAGGCCGCCACCCGCTCCTGGGCGTCGGTGAGGTACAGCCGGAGCAATTCCTCGATAAATTCCGGGTCGTCCCCAAACATTTGGCGCAGATAGTCACGGCTGATTTTCCCCTGGCTGTGGGCATCCATCCTTTCCATAGCGTTATTAGTCCTCCTTGGCCGTTGCCGCCCGCATTTTGGCGCCCCACTGCTGGAGTGCTGCCCCTAGCTGCTCGCGGGTAATGGGCTTACTTAAATAATCATCCATGCCGGCGGCCAAACACTTGTCCCGGTCATCCTTCATCACATGGGCGGTCAAGGCAATAATCACCGGCTGGGGAATAGCCAGTTGCCGAATGCGGCGCGACGTTTCATACCCGTCTAAATCGGGCATCTGACAGTCCATAAGGATAATGTCGTAGGTCTGGTGTTCAAGGCGTTTGAGCACTTCGATGCCGTTGTGGGCCACATCCGCCTGGTAACCCAACTGGCGCAACTGGCCAAGGGCCACTTTCTGGTTGACCAGGTTGTCTTCGGCAAGCAGAATGCGCAAGGGCAAAGCCGCCGGCGCAGGGGGTGGGGGCGGCGGGGGACTGGGGGGTTGCCAGAGTTCTTGCAAGAGATGGACCAGACGTTCCTGGCTCACCGGTTTGGGCAAAAACCCCCGCACCTGGGTATCCAAGGGGGGAAACAGGGTGGGGCTTTGGGTGGAGGTGGTCAACAGCACCAAAGGCAGGGGATGACCGCAGCGTTCGACCAGTTCAGCCGCCCAGTCCGGCCGGGCGACCAGTACCCCCTGGTAGGAGTGGGTATGCAGGTATTCCAGGGCTTGGGGTACGTCGGCACACAAAGTAACCTGCAACCCCAAACTGACACCTTGGTAAAACAGACTGCGGCGGCTGGCGCTGTGCCCATCTACGACCAACAGGTGCGCGCCCTGCCAGGGGTACTGCGGGGGCGGTGGGGGCGCGGTCTGGCGGGGCAAGGTGAGGTCAAACCAAAAACAGGAACCCGCCCCCAAAATGCTATCGACGCCGATGGTGCCCCCCATCAATTGCACCAATTGTTTGCAGATGGTCAAGCCCAGCCCCGTGCCCCCTTGACGTCGGGCCGGTGAGGCATCCACCTGGACAAACCGCTCAAACAGACTGTCGAGTTTGTCGCTGGGGATGCCAATGCCCGTATCGGTGACGCTGAAGTGGAGGGTAGCGCTGGTATCCGTGACGGCCAGGGCATCGACCTGAATCGTCACACTCCCCTGGTCGGTAAATTTGATGGCGTTGCCCACCAGATTCACCAAAATCTGGCGCAGGCGGGTGCTGTCTCCCCGCAGATGCACGGGGATTTCCGGGGGCAACAGTAGGGTCAAGTGCAACCCCTTTTCCAGAGCCAAGGGTGCTTGCAAATCCAGCACCGCTTCCAGGCAATGGCGCAGGTTGAAATCCTCACAGACCAACTCCATTTTGCCTGCTTCCAATTTGCCCAGGTCGAGCAGTTCATTGATCTGGTGCAAGAGAATTTGGGCGCTGGTTTGGATGGTGGTGAGGTAGTCGCGCTGCTCGCGGTTTAAGGGGGTATCCAGCAGCAGTTCGACCATGCCCAAAATGCCATTCATGGGGGTGCGGATTTCGTGGCTGATGTTGGCGAGAAATTCGGATTTGGCGCGGCTGGCTGCCTCGGCGGCCCGGCGGGTTTCTTCCAAAATGCGGTTTTGCTCGGCTAATTGCGCCTGCTGTTGCCGTTCCTGGGCCAACAACCGGGCGTGGGCCAGGGCAATCCCCACCTGGTTGGCCACCTCCTCCAAGAGGCTGATTTCTGCCGGGGTCCAGTCCCGCTGCCGGTCGCACTGGTGCAGTTCGATGGCCCCATTGGGTTCTCCCTGGTAGGAGGTGCGCACGGCCAAGAGCGAACGAATCTGTAATGTTCGGCAGAGGGCTTGCATGGGAGCCAACAGGGGGTCTTGGGTGACATCGGCGGTGACCACCGCTGTATCGCCAGCCAGTACCCGTTGGGCATGGGGATTCCCCTGCACCGGCACGATGTGGGGGTGACTGGCGGCAATTCCCGGAGCGACGTATTCGGCGACCGACACCAACTGGGGGGTGGGTTCCGGTTCATAGACCAACAACAGACAACGGCTGGCTTGCAACACGGGGCCGACCTGCTGCACGGTGGTCTGGAAAATCTGTTGGGCATCCAAACTGTGGCGAATTTTTTCGGTGATCTGCCGCAGCAGCAGGGAGCGTTGCAGTTGTTGGTGCAGGGCCATTTCCGCCTGTTTGCGCTCGGTGATGTCGCTTTGGGAACCGGCCATGCGGTAGGCCTGCCCATCGCTGTCGCGAATCGCCAAGCCCCGGCTGAGCATCCAGCGGTATTCCCCCGCTTCGTGGCGGATGCGGTATTCGCTCTGAAAATACTCCCGTTCCCCCTGGAGATGGGCGGCCAGGTCCTGGCGCACCCGCTGGTAGTCCTCCGGGTGGATGCGGCCAAACCATTCCTCGGGGTCCCAGATGGCCGCTTGCGCCGGCAGTCCCAAAATGGCGCACCAGCGGGGAGACACATAAATCGTGTTGGCTTCCAAATCCCAGTCCCAGAGGCCGTCATTGGCGCCGTTCATTGCCAGTACGTAGCGTTCTTCGTTCACCCGGCTGGCTTCGGCCATCTGGCGGCTGGCCGTAATGTCACTCAAGGTACAAAGCAGTTCCTCCACCTGTCCCTGGGCATCCAGTTCCACCGCGACGCACAGCATCAACCACACCCGTTCTTGGGTATCGGCTCGGTAGAGACCCATGACCACCTGGTTTACCGGTTTGCCGGTACGCAACGCCTGGGCGATGGGGTGGGTCTCCGCAGTAAACAAACTGCCGTCTTCGCCAATGGCATTCCAATCCAGGCGCAACCGGTTGGCGGCCAACAACTGCCGCCCGCTCAATCCCAACAGACGCAGCGCTGTCGGGTTGATCAAACGCACCTCAAGCTGCGGGCCTAAAACCAACACCCCCACCTGCAGGTTTTGGATCAGGCGGCGGTTGCGGGCTTCGCTGGCAGCCAAGGCCCGTTCGGTGGTTTTTTGCTGTTGTTCCAAGGCCCATTGGGTCAACCCCCGTTCCAAGGACTGGGCCAACAACGCGGCCAGCCGCTCTTGGGCAGGGGTCAAAGGTGGCGGGGGTGTAAGCGCTGCAAACCGCAGATACCCCGTTCCTTGCCGGGGTACGTGCACGGGCAGGGAAACCCCTACCTGCACCCCGGCCAGAATCCTCCCTGCCGGCAAGGGACAGTCGCCGCACACCAAGCGCACCGTTTCTCCCTCGGTCCACAGGCCGATGGGCAACCCCAACATCCGACAACCGGCCTCCAAATGGGCGCGGATCATGGCATCGGGTTCGGGGTAGGTCGTTTGCCCAAGGTGTTGCAATTGGCGCAGGAGCGTTTGGGTTGCATCCCCAGAGGGCAAGGGCAACCGTGCCAAGGCAGCCTGCACCTGGGCAAGGGTCAACTGCTGGCGGGGAAGATAGGCCTGCGCGCCCCGATGGAGCATGACCATCGCCAGGGAGCTCTCGCGCGGCCCCAGGACACAGTAGGGCACTTCGGGCCAACTTTGCACCACCTGTTGCTGCCGCTGGAGGTCGCCTGTTTCGCCCAAATCGACCCAAATCACCTGCGCTAGGGGACAGGTTTGGGCAGCCACTTGTGCGGGGGTAAGGTGGTCCCACGCCCAGCCTAGGTGCGTCAGGTGCCGTCCCAATTCTGCGACCAATTGGGCGTCAACACTGACAACAAGGGCCCGTTCCATGCCGCTGGTTTGGTGATAGCTTTCTTGAAAATTCTAACGCCCCCGCACCGACCCATCGGGCATCAGGGTTCCTCGCCACGTGACGCTCGTCAGCAATGCCCCTTGCATCTGCGCCCCGTATAAATTCGCCCCGCTGAGGTTGGCTCCGGTGAGATTGGCGCCCCCCAAATTGGCGCGGGTCAAATTGGCGCCGCCAAGATTGGCCCCCCGCAGGTTTGCCCCGCTGAGGTCGGCCCCACTGAGATTGACATCTTGCAAATTCGCCAAGGACAAAACGGCAAATTGCAGATTGCTCTCGGATAAATTGGCCTGGTAGAGTTGGGCCTTGACAAGGAGCGCCCCTTGAAGATTGGCTTTATGGAAATTCGCCCCGGTTAAATCCGCATCCCGCAGGTCAGCTTTGCGCAGACTTGCCCCTACCACTTCCGCCTGGGTCAGTTTGGCCGTAACCAAAAACGATTCATGCAACACGGCGCCGCTGAGATTGGCCCGCGTGAAATTGCTCAGGATCAAATTGCATTGACTGAGATCGGCCCCCTGCAGATTGGCGCCGGTAAAATTGGCCTGCTGGAGGACGCTGCCTGTGGCTTTGACCCCTGGCAAATTCGCCCCTTGCCAATCGGTTTGGGCCAAATCGCAGCGCAGGCATTCCCCTTGCCGGAGTTTTTGGAGATGCTCCGGGTTGGCTTTGCGAACCTGCGCCTGGGCCACGCCGACCCCGGCAATGACCCCCAGAACTATGCCCAACCACCCTCGCCCCCCTTTCATCCCGCGCTAACCTCCTGTGGGCTCCGGGTTGCCCCCATCCAGACCAACCATTTCTCAGAATCCTTACGATACACTAAACCTGAATCCCGCTGCCTTGGGTTTATGAACGCACTGCCTGCCCAATATTCCCCCCATGCCACGGAGGCCCACTGGCAAGCCTATTGGGAAACCCATCGGGTGTTTGTGGCCGACCCGAACGCCCCAGGGGAACCCTACTGCATCGTCATTCCCCCGCCCAATGTCACCGGCAGTCTGCACATGGGGCATGCCTTTGAACACGCCCTGATTGACGTGCTGGTGCGCTACCACCGGATGTTGGGACGCAATACCCTCTGGTTGCCAGGGACGGATCACGCCAGTATTGCGGTGAGTACTTTGTTGGACAAGGAACTGCAAGCAGAAGGCAAAACCCGCCGCGACCTGGGGCGCACGGCATACCTGGAACGGGCCTGGCAATGGAAAGAAACTGCCGGCAGAACCATCGTGACCCAAATTCGGCGTCTGGGTTTGTCGGTGGACTGGTCGCGGGAGCGCTTTACGATGGATGCGGGCCTTTCGCAGGCGGTGATTTACGCGTTTGTGCAACTGTACCGGGCAGGGCTTATCTATCGCGGCAAATACCTGGTGAATTGGTGCCCGGCCACGCAGTCGGCGGTATCGGATTTGGAAGTGGAACCGCAGGAAGTAGAGGGCCATCTGTGGCATCTGCGCTACCCCTTGGCAAGCGGCGACGGCTTTGTGGAAGTGGCGACGACCCGCCCAGAAACCATGCTGGGGGATACGGCGGTGGCGGTTCATCCCCAGGATGCCCGTTACCAGCATCTGATTGGGCAAAAGGTGGTTTTGCCCCTGATGCAGCGGGAAATTCCCATCATTGCCGACCCATGGGTCGATCCCAGCTTTGGCACCGGTTGCGTGAAAGTCACCCCGGCCCACGACCCCAACGATTTTGCCATCGGCCAGCGCCATCACCTGCCTATGATCAACATCCTGAACCCCGATGGCACCCTCAACGAAAACGCCGGGGAATTTCAGGGCCAAGACCGATTTGTGGCCCGCCAAAACGTCGTGCAGGCCCTGGCAGCTCAAGGTTATTTGGTGAAGGTGGAACCGCACCGCCATACCGTACCTTTTAGCGACCGGGGAAAAGTGCCCATTGAACCGCTCCTTTCGACCCAATGGTTTGTGAAAATTGCCCCGTTGGCCGAAGCCGCCCTGCGGGATTTTGACGAGCACCAGGCCCCCCGCTTTATCCCGGAACGGTGGGGCAAAGTCTATCGGGATTGGTTGGTGAAATTAAACGATTGGTGTATTTCCCGGCAGTTGTGGTGGGGCCATCGCATCCCGGCGTGGTATGTCGTCAGCGCAACCGGTGGGGTGATCACCGACGAGACGCCCTTTGTGGTGGCAGAAAACGAAGCGCAGGCCCAGCAACTGGCCCAAGCCCAATTTGGCAAAGACATTCTTTTAGAACAGGACCCGGATGTTTTAGACACCTGGTTTTCTTCGGGGTTATGGCCGTTTTCTACCCTCGGTTGGCCGGCAGAAACGCCGGATTTTCAGCGCTATTACCCGACGACGACACTGGTGACCGGGTTTGACATTATCTTTTTCTGGGTGGCGCGCATGACCATGTTGGGGCGCTATTTCACTGGCAAAATGCCTTTTCAGACGGTGTATATTCATGGCTTGGTGCGGGATGAAAACAATAAAAAAATGTCCAAATCGGCGGGCAATGGCATTGACCCCTTGGTGTTGATTGACAAATATGGGGTGGATGCCTTGCGTTTTGCCCTGGTCAAAGAGGTTGTCGGCGCGGGGCAGGACATCCGTTTGGATTACAACCGCAAAACGGATGAATCGGCGACGGTGGAAGCTGCCCGCAACTTTGCCAATAAAATTTGGAATGCCGCCCGGTTTGTGCTGCTGCATTTAGAGGGCAAAACCCCGGATGCTTTGCCGCCTATTGACCTAAGCAGGGCAGAGTTGAGCGACCGCTGGATTCTGTCGCGTCATCACCGCACCATTGCCCAGATGAACCAACACTTGCAGGCGTTTCATTTAGGGGAAGCGGCCAAACTTTTGTATGAGTATATTTGGGGCGATGTGTGCGATTGGTATATCGAACTGGTCAAATCCCGTTTGCAAGATGCCACCCAGCCGACGCGCCCTTTGGTGCAAAGCATCCTGGCCCAGCTTTTGGCGGATATCACCAAGCTGCTTCATCCGTTTATGCCCCACATCACCGAAGCCCTGTGGCAGAGTTTGGTGCGCCCGGAACCCGGCGTGAGCTTGGCCCGCCAGCCCTACCCCCAGGCGGAGGCGCGTTATATGGACCCGGCGTTGGAGACGGATTTTGCCCTGGTCATCCAGATCATTCGCACGATTCGCAACCTGCGGGCGATTGCCGAGATCAAACCGGGTGTGGCCGTACCCATCCTCCTGCAAACCCCTTCTAGCGCCGAACAAGCCCTGATTGCCGCCAGCCAGCGCTACATCTGCGACCTGGCCAAGGTCAGCTCCCTCACCTGGGGCCAAGACATCCCGGCGCAACGGCAGACCTTGGTGGGGATCACCGGCACGGTGCAGGTGCTGTTACCCCTGACGGGGCTGGTGGATGTGGCGACCCTGCGG
>NZ_JBRCEP010000014.1:0-24010 GCF_053491055.1 Gloeomargarita sp. | reverse complement strand
CCCTTGAGCGTGACAATCGGGATGCCTGCAAAGACCCCCTGCCAGGCGGTGGTGTAGCCGGAAAAGCTGGGCACATCCAGGTAGAGGGTAGCCCGTGAGAGAAGGGTAGCAAAGACCTGGAAAGGTTGAAACTCCAGGACAAACATCTGCTGGGCCACGTCCACACCCGCCGCCGTCAGTGCTGTCCTGATGCGTTCGAGCGGTGCTGTGCCCATTCTGCCGAAATCACTTTGGCGGAAAAACAGGAGCTTGAGGGTGGGGTAGGTCTGGGCCAGGCGCACCCACAGGGAGTCATCGGCGGGGACGAGCTTGAAGGCCACGCAAGGCACCAGGGCCACCGGACGGTTGTCGGCAAAGAGGTCGGTCAGGGTTTCTGGTAGCGGGGCAGACACCACCTCTAGGTAGGAGGTGCAGGCACCCGTGCCAGGCAGGCGTACCAGGCGTTCGATGTAGTGGGAAGCCGCATCCGGGGGTTCCAAGTCTGCGCCGCTGAAATAGAGGTCCACCGTCTGGAGTCCTGAACTGACCGGATGACCCCACGTGGTCACCTGCAACGGGGCAAAACGACGGGCCGCCACCCCAACACTGACATCATTCATAGCCGTATCGGGCAGGAACAGCACATCGGGCGCCTCCTGTTGCAGCAGGTCTTCCCAACCACCGGGGCGCATACCGTAGTAGCGGGCACAGCGTTCCTTGAGCCAAGCGGTCTGGTCATCTTCCGCAGTGACTTGGCTCATGACCACCAGCTCGAAAAAGCGGGTATCCAATTTTGCAATCAGGGTACGCAGGAGAATCATCCACACCGACTGGCGATAGAGTTGGCGGGAGAAAAGCACCAACCGCACCCGTTCCCGTGCAGGTGGATGGGGGACTGGCGTGGGTGGGTAGAGGGTGGCCATCATTTCCCCCCAGGCGCGCAGGTAAGGGGTAATGTCGCCGGGGTAGTAAGCCAAAGCAAAGGGGCCAGGTTGAAAAGGGGATGGCAGTGCCTGACGTTGGGTTGCGGATAGACTGGTAGCCCACGCCTTGACCTGCGCCACATGGTCGAAGAAACGCCCGAGCATCGCCTGGTGCATCGCTTCGTTGCTGGGAATACGCTCTAAGGCGACGCGGGGCCATTGGAGCCGACACAACAGGCGGTCAGGTGCTTTGGCAATCAGTGCGGCCAAAAGTTGCTCAGCCTCTTCCCGCCTCCCTGTCTGCTCGAGCCAGGCCGCCAAATTTTCCTTGGCTTTGTCGTCGTCAGGACAGTGGGCTACGACCTCACGTAGTAGCTCGACCGCCGCTTCCTTGTTGCCAGAGAGATAAAGCGCCTCGGCCAGCAAACCCTTGGCCTGCATATCCTCCGGTGCAGTTTCCAGGAACCGTTGCAAAGGTGCAATCGCCTTTTTCGCCTCACCATACCTGATGAAAATCTGCGCCCGCTTCTTGGTAACGATGGGGTCTTGGTCCCCCAGCGCTTCGAGGGCATCCAGGGCTTGCAGTGCCAGTTCAGTCTGATGGGCACGGTGGAAGGCATCGGCCAGGGTTCTGAGGCTGGCCCTATCTTTGCGCGCCATCGCCTGTTGCAGTCCCTCGGCGGTGGCAGGCAGAGGTTTCCTTTGCGCCGCTTTGGGTTTGGTTGGTTTAGGTTTCTTCCGGCCCATTAGCTCCCTGCTTGCAGATTGAGAATTTATCCCCTTGGTCAAAGCGGTTGCCCCCGTTTCTAGCATACCGTGACGCCTGGCGCCGTCCTGTCACAGCTTGAGCCAGTAGCCGTTGGGATTCCAAGTGACGTTTTGCCCCCAAAAGTCGCAATACTCCGTGAGCAGGCGGTACTGCCCAGGCCGTTCGCGGATAAACCGTTGTACTGCCACATTGGGGCCGCCCTCATACTGTGCGGCGATGCCCAAGTCGCTCACAATGCCATCTTCCACTACCAAAACATCCCCCGCTTGCATAAATTGATCCAGATAACTGATGGCGGCCAGGCAGTGGGAAGCGACATGGCTCGCATCGTCAATGACCAACCACGGGTGCGGCAAGGCCGTCAAACGCTCCGGGGTCAAAGTCGGTGCCAGATTCCCAGCATCCCCCTGCAGGAACGTGACCCTAGGATGGGTGACACCCTCCGGTGGGGTAATGTCCACCGAAATTACCTGCCCGTCAATGCCATAAAGTGCCATCATTTCCGCCAACCACAGGGCACTGCCGCCGAACTTAGAACCAATTTCCATCACCGTGCGCGGCTGGAACTGCCACACCAACCGCCAGTAATTGGCAAAATCGAAGGGATTTTTCCACAACCCCACCTCCCGCCAGGTGTAGCGATGGGTGGCGGCTTGAATCTCATGCAGGTTTTTCGGACACAGCGCCGTGGCAAAACTGCGGACCGGCTGGGACTGCCCCCCTTTGCGCCAAAACGCCCCCGCCCAGTCAATGCGCTCGATGGGGTCACTGATGCTGCGGGCCTCCCGAAACTCATGAATTGCCCGACGGCACGGCTCAAAATCCCCATAGTCATCCACAATGATGTAACCGCCGGGAACCACCTTGTCATAAAGGGCATTGAGCGCATCCATGGTGGACTCATACAGGTCGCCATCGAGGCGCAACAGGGCAATGCGTTCTACTGGCAATTGGGGCAACGTGTCCCGAAACCACCCTTTGACAAAGACCACCCGGTTGTCCAACAGGTCGTAGCGCCGGAAATTTTCCTGCACCTCCTCTAGCGACACCGCCAGAATGGGGAACTTTGCCTTGCTGAAGTCGTAACCGGCATCCTCTGGCTGGGTGGGCGTCGGCAATCCCTCAAAGCTGTCGCACACCCACACCCGCCGCTCCGGTAGCCCATAGGCTTCCAGATAGCCCCGCATGAAAATACAGGCCCCGCCGCGCCACACCCCGGTTTCCACCAGGTCACCAGGAATCTGTTCCTCGCGAATGCGGTCGAGGCACCATTCGATGTTATCCAGGCGTTTGCGGCCAATCATGGTGTGGGAAAACTCGCACACATTCCGCAGGTTGATCACCCCCACTGTACCGTCCGGTCGCTTGATCTGGGCGTTCCACCAGGGCCTGCCCTCCTGCCGCGCTTGCTTGATCCGGGTAAACTCCTGGGGCAGGCGTTGCCGAACCTCGCGCACCACTGCGGCATCTACCGGCTGTTGCGCCGCCAACCGGCTAAAGATGTAGAGCAGACGCAGTTCGTTTTCCAGATAGATTTCGTTGAGTAGGCTCTTTTTGAGAAGGGTCAAATAGCGTTGGGGGTCCATTAATTCTCCTTCTGACTGTCAAGGGTAGGGTGCATCTTACTATACCAATCCTCCTTGGCCACACCGCCGTCATCCGCAAAGAGAACCAGCCGTTCTCCCATTCTTATCACCTTCTGCCTCATCCCATCAACCGTCATGTTCACGGGTGTTCTACCGTGAAAATCCGGTTGATACGACTCCGTTCAATCAGAATGTAGGTTTTTGTACCAGGCGATTTGGCAAAAGAGCACTGATGGCTTTGGCCAGCCCCAACCCGTTAACCCCATCCAGAACCGCTACCCGCCGTTTCGTCTGAATTTGCTCTAAACCCACCCCTTGTGCTAAAACAAGGATGTTGCTACCGGGAATAAAAAATGTTACCTATGACCCGTGAGGAGTTCTTACCCCTATTTCACCCCCGCTCCCGCACTTGCTGTGAATATACAGCACATAGTACAATTGCGTCAAGCTCCCACATACAATCGCCGCGAAATCCATCCATTTGCGGTTGAAATCAAAGGATAAGTATTGTTGAGTGGTTCAGACCTGGGAAGCAGCATTTTTCCCTTTTCTGTGACACTCACCATCCCTCCTCTACTGGTTACAACCTACGCGCATGACTAACGAAACGACATCTCGTAGTTTTGGCAATGACGGTCAGAGCAGAAATCCGTTTATCTTCCCCTGTTCTTTACCCAGTAAAAAGCTCTAGCCTCCACGACTAGAGCCAACATTCCACAGGGAGTAACTAACATGGCGTATCATATCTTATTTTACGAGAAAGTGCTAGGATTGTTGGTGACCTACCGCACCTAAAGCCAGGAATTGGGCCTGGGCCTTGTGCTGGGTCTCCCACCACTCCCGCTCCGGGTCGCTGTCGCTGACAATTCCGGCGCCTACTTGCCCCCAGGCGATGCCTGCCCCTTTAGGAAAAAGCAAAGTACGAATCAAGATGTTCCAATCCATGCGCCCGTGCCGACTCCAATAGCCGCAAGAACCGTAAAACAAGTTGCGGGGCTGGGGTTCTAATGTATGTAAAATTTCCATACAACGCACTTTGGGACAGCCGGTGATGGTGCCCCCTGGGAAAACGGCTTTCAGGACATCGGTCGGCGTGCATTCGGGGCGCAAAGTGCCGGTGATGCGACTGACCAGGTGCATGACATGGCTATAAAATTCCAGGGTCAACAGTTCGGGCACCTGCACGGAACCCCACCGGCAAACCCGCCCCAAATCGTTGCGCTCTAGGTCCACCAACATAATGTGTTCGGCCTGTTCCTTGGGATGTTGGCGCAATTCCTGGGCAAGCCTTTGGTCGGCCTGGGGGGTGGGGCCACGCGGGCGCGTGCCGGCAATCGGTCGGGTTTCGATGTATTTGTCCTCTACGAAAACCAAACGTTCTGGGGAACAGCTAACGACCTGACCCCAGGGAGTTTGCCAGTAGCAGGCAAAGGGGGAGGGGTTCAACCGGGTCAAATTTTGGTACACGCGCCAGGGGTGGATGGCAGTAGGCACGCCAAAGCGCACCGAGAGATTGGCCTGGAAAATGTCCCCCGCTTGGATGTGTTTTTGCACCTGCTGCACCCGCTGTTGGTATTCTTGGGGGGAAAGTTGCCACTGGACGGGGGCAAGGGGCGCTGGGGCAGGGCAGGGTTCTGGGGCAGGATGATGGAGTTTTGGGATTAATTGTTGCAGGAGGTTATGATTGCTGGCTCCCAGGAAAAGGCGGTCCTGGGGGTGGTCGGCAATGGCGCACCAGTCGGGCTGAAACCACAAGGCGACGGGAAAAGGGAGGGGGTCTGGAGTCAAAGGGGGCAGGCGTTCCCAGGCCCAGACGGCTTCGTAGGCCAGCCAGCCCCACCACCCCCCGCTAAAGGGGAGGCCCTGCTGGGCGTTGGCAGCGTCATCCGGTTGGGGAACCAGATGTTGGCGCATCCAAGGTAAGAGTTCGGCCAAGGGGGGCGTGACCCAACGACTGCCAGCGGCACAGAGGGAATAGCGTCCACCGCTGCCGGGGGGGCTTTCCAGCAGGGCGGCCAGGGGTGCTTCCCAGGCCAGGCGGCGAAACAGGTCGCTGCCGGTGCGTCCAGCAAGCGGGAAATCCGCCCAAACCCAGTCAGTCCCCGCCATAGGCCAGGCGCAACGCACACAAACCCGCCAACCCCACCACGGCCAGGCTATCGCCCCACCGCCAACGGGAGGGATACCAGTGCAACGGCGGCATTTGCCCCGGCTGATACCCCCGCACCACCATCGCCGTCGCCACCTGTTCGGCGCGCAAAAAAAGGTTAAATAGCAGCCGTTCCCCCACCAACAACCACAGGCGCACCACCTGCCGCAGCTTTAACTTGGACCAGCGAATCCCCCGCATTTGCACCGAACGCACCAGATTTTGCACCTCCTCCAGCACCAGGGGAATAAATCGCAACGCCAAGGTTAAACATAAACTGAGGTCGCCCACCGGACAGCCCCAGCGTTTTAGGGGGTGTAAATACCAGGTCATGGCCGCGGCAATGGCTTCACTGGGGGTCGTCAGCAGAAAGAGATGGGTGGCATAGACCAGGGTAAAAAACAAACTGCTCACCCGGACCGCCAATTGCCAGGAGCGTTGGGTGACGGTCAACCAGTGCCATTGCCAGAGAAGGTAACGGTAGGAGGTGGCAGGAGCGTCATCGGCGGGCAAGTGGGGTTGGCTGGTCACCGGTAGGCCATCGGGGGTTACGGCGATGATTATTAGCAACAGCAGGGAAAAAACTCCCAAGCCCAGCACTTGTTTGCCCCAAACCCGCCGGGGGAGGCCAGAGATGGAGGTTAACCCCAGCAGCAAACCCACCAGCAGCACCCGCCATTGGGGGTTGGCCAGAATAGGGGTCAACAGCAAGGCCATCAGCCAGCCCAATTTCACCCGCGCATCCAGGCGATGCAGCCAGGTTTGGGGCGATTCCAGGTACAACCCCAGGGGCACAGAGCGCATCAAATCCATCGGTGCTTTCGCTCAAGGCCAACTGACGAGCATGGTCATCTGTTGTTCAAAGCCCTGCAAGGTTTCGTTCAGGTGATGCAATTGGTGCAATTGTTCTTGGTTTTGGATGTCAAAGGTGCGCAGTTGGTTTTGCAGTTGTTGCAGAATGCCAGCGGTGTTTGGCACCAGGGTCACTAGGGCGGTGATTTGGGCGATACGGGTATCCGGTCCCATCTGGGCGTAGGCGAGGTTGCGCACCAAGGTAGCTGCCAACTGGTCCAGTTGTGCCCCGGCCAACTGCCCAACCCCCTGTTTTTGCCTGCGTACCTGCGCCAGTTGTTTTTCCAAATCGGCAACCGACAGCACCGCATCGTAGTCGGTTTGGTACAACTGCTGTACCCGCTGCTCCACCGCTTGCGGCAGGTTTTGCACCTGCTGGCAGACTTCCTGCACCGCCACCAGCAAATCCAAATCCGGGGCGTCCACCAGCAACCGCGCCGCCTGCACCAAAAAGGCCACCTGTTGCCGCAGTTCCCGAATTTCCCTGGACAAAGCCGGGTCAGCCAGGGGGAACCGTTGGCGTTCCCGCTGGTACAACAGGTAACTCCCGGCCAGCGCCACCACGAGCATCAGCCACCGGGGCAACCAGAATACCCGCACCCCCACCACCAGCACCAGGGCAGCGCCGAAGATGGCCGTCGGGTAAGGCAGGGGATTGATAAGCAGCACGGAATTGACACAAAGTAAAAACTAAGCCCTACTCTCCAGATTAAACGGTCGAGGCACTAGACTGGTACAGAGGATTCATTTACTGGTTTATGTCCCCGGTCAAAAAAAACCCTGCCCCCCTGGTGCGGAATACGTTGCTAGGATTCACGGCGGCAACGGCGGTTTTGGTGGTGGGCAGTGCCGCATTTTATCAAAGTTTGCGGGCACAACAGCGTTCCGAAGCCTGGGTGCGCCATACCAGCGAGGTCCTCAACCAGTTGACCCAGGTGGAAGCCAAACTTGCCACCCTCAACGCCCAACACCGGGGGTATTTACTCACAGGCAATCCTACCTATTTACACCCCTACGAGGTGGCGCGCACGGAATTGCGGTTGGCACTCGATGAACTGCGGCGGTTCGTCCAGGACAACCCGGAGCAGCTAAAGCGCTGGGAACGGCTAAACACCTTGTTGACCAATAAACTGCTGTATCTTGACCAGAATATTCGGATTTATCAACAACAGGGGCAAAAGGCGGGTATCAAAGCCTTGGCTTCCCAGGAGAATCGGGGTTTGGAGCATAGCCTCCGCAATCAGTTGGACCTGATGAAACAGACGGAGCAATTTCTGTTGCGGGAGCGGCTGGAAAACCTCACCCGCTTTAGCCGGCAGGCGCAGGGAATTTTTATTTTCGGTTTGGTCAATAACATTTTGATTATGTTGGCCACGGCGCTGGTGGTGGTGCGGCAAATTCAAGCCCGGCAGACTGCCCAGCAGACGGCCAACCAGGAAGCCAGTTTTACTGAGGCAATTTTCCAGACCACCCAAGCCCTGATTCTGGCTTTGGATGGGGATGGGCGGATCGTGCGTTGGAACCGCTTTTGCGAGACCCTCAGCGGCTACACCTTGGCGGAGGTAAAGCAGCAGCCTTTTTGGGAAATCCTGGTGCCTGAGGAAGAGCAAGCCCATATGCGGGAGTGCTTTGCGCAAATCGCGCAGGGGAAGGCGGTTGGCCTGCAAGAACACCACTGGCTGACCCGCACCGGGGAACGGCGGCGCATCCGTTGGGTGCATACCCTGCTGACCGATCACCAGCAGGAGAGCGAGTACGTCATTGCCACCGGCATTGACATCACCGAGCAACACCAGGCGCGCAGTGCCCTGATGGCCAGCGAAGCCCGCTATCGGGATTTGTTTGAAAATGCCCATGACCTGATCCAAAGCGTGGATATGCAGGGGCGGTTTGTCTATGTCAATCGCGCCTGGAAACGGGCCTTGGGGTACACAGATGAAGAGATTAAAAATTTAACGCTCTGGGATGTGGTCCACCCTGACTCGCGTGAGCAGTGTCAGCAAAAGTTCCAAACCCTGTTGACTACCGGCAGCCTGCCTTTTGTGGAAGTCAAATTGCGCACCCGCACCGGCGAAACCTTGCTGTTGGAAGGGAGTACCAACTGTTCCTACGACGAACAGGGGCAACCGGTAGCCACCCGCGGCATTTTTCGGGATGTAACCGAGCGCAAACGGGCAGAAGCAGAACTGGCACGGCAAAACCGCCGGGTGCAAATTTTTAGCGAAATTACTCTGAAAATCCGCCAGAGTTTGGATTTGCCGGTGATTTTGACCACCACCGTCCAGGAGGTGCAAAAAATCATCCAAGCTGACCGCACGTTTATTTATCAACTCACCCCAGAGGGAAGCGGGCAGGTGGTGGCGGAAGCCTGCTTCCCCGGCGTGCCCAGTTTGGCCGAACAGGCAGCAGTGTGGCATCGCGCCATCCACACGGAACTGGCCTGGTGTCGGCAGGGGCAACCGCTGGTGGTGGACAATGTGGGCGAGTTGACGCTTACCCCAGAACAGGCGGCGCTTTGGCGGGAATTGGGCGTACAGGCCCAACTGGTGGTGCCCCTGATGTGGAAGGCAGAGTTGTGGGGGCTGTTGGTGTGTCACCAATGTCAAACGGCGCGGGTTTGGAGCAGTTTTGAGCAAGACCTGCTCACCCAACTGGCTGACCAGGTGGGGGTGGCGTTGACCCAGGCCTATTTGATTCAGGAATTGGACCAGGCGCGGAAAGCGGCAGAGGAATCCTCCCGCATCAAGAGCGCCTTTTTGGCGAATATGAGCCACGAAATTCGCACGCCCATGAATGCGGTCTTGGGGATGACGGGGTTGCTGCTGGAGACCCCTTTGACCCCGGAACAACGGGATTTTGTCAATACAATTCGCACCAGCGGCGATACCCTGTTGACGTTGATCAACGAAATTTTGGATTTATCCAAGCTGGAAGCAGGGCAGGTGCAGTTGGAAGAATTGGATTTTGAAATTCTGACGGTGGTCGAAGAGGTGGTGGAACTGCTGGCTCCCCAAGCCCACATCAAAGGGTTGGAAATTGCGGCGTTGGTCAACCCACAGACGCCCAGTTGGGTGCGGGGGGATGCCACCCGCTTGCGGCAGGTGTTGATCAACCTAGTCAGCAACGCGGTCAAATTTACAGAGCGCGGGGAGGTGGTGATCCGGGTGCAGCCGGGGGCGCAGCCGCCGTGGGTGGAATTTTCCGTCAGTGATACGGGAATTGGCATTCCCCCGGAGGTGCAGGCCCGCCTGTTTCGCCCCTTTACCCAGGCGGATGTCTCCACCACCCGCAAATATGGCGGCACGGGCCTGGGGTTGGCGATTTGCAAACAACTGGTGAATCTCATGGGCGGGGACATCCACCTGGAGAGCACCCCTGGTCAGGGTTCCCGGTTTTTCTTTAGCTTGCCCTTGCCTGCAACCCAGGCTGCCCCGTCCCCAGAGACGCCCCCGGCGTCCCTGGTGCAGCCCATTGCCGGGAAATCCCTGTTGGTGGTGGACGACCATCCCATCAACCGCAAGGTGGTGCGCTACCAGGCCTGCCGCTGGGGGTTGCAGGTGGAAGAGGCCGCTTCGGCAGCCGAGGCGTTGGCAAAAATGCGTCAGCAGGACTACGCGGTGGTTCTCGTGGATATGAATATGCCGGAAATGGACGGGCTGACCCTGGGACGGCAGGTCAAACAGGACCCCCAACTGGCGCAGGTGCCCTTGATCATGCTCACATCCAGCCATTTGCGGGAAGAAGCCAAACAAGCCCTAGAAATCGGCTTTGCCGCCCATTTGGTCAAACCGGTAAAGGCGTCTCGCCTGCTCGATACGATCATGAATGTTTTGGCAGGTACCATCGTGGCAGACCCGACACCTGTTCCCGCGGTGCCGGTGCTGGCCAACCCTTCGCCGCTGCGGGTGCTGTTGGCCGAAGACAATCCGGTAAACCAAAAAGTGGCGTTGAAACAGTTGGCCAGCCTCGGGTTTACTGCCGATGTGGCCGCCAATGGTCAGGAAGCCCTGGAAATGATCCTGCGTTTTACCTACGATGTGGTGCTAATGGACTGTCAAATGCCGGTGCTGGATGGGTTTGCCGCCACCCGCCGCTTGCACGAACTTGTCCAAGAAGGCCGTCTGAGCCAACGTCCGATTGTGATTGCGCTGACGGCCAACGCCATGAAAGAGGACCGCGACCTTTGCCTTGCCGTCGGTATGGACGATTACCTGAGCAAACCGGTGCACAAGGAGGACCTGCGCCAGAAATTGCTCTATTGGCAAGAACGGTTGCGCAGCCAGCCGGGGGTGGTGGTACCGTCATGAGGGAAATTGGCCGCATTCTCTCCCCCCACGGGCTGCGGGGTGAGGTGAAGGTGTTGTGCCTGAGCGACTTTCCCGAACGGTTTACCGAGCCGGGGCGGCGCTGGTATTCCCTGCCCCACCAACCCGACTATCACCCCTTGACCCTGGTGCGCTCCCGTCTGGTGCCCGGCAAAGCGCTGTATATTGTCCAGTTTGCGGAATTGGTCCACTGTGACCAAGCGGCGGCCTTGCGGGGGGCAACCCTGTGGGTGGAGGCGGATAAGCGTCCCCGGTTGGCGCCGGATGAATTTTATGTGCCGGATTTGATCGGCCTTACGGCCTGGCATCAGGGCGAACCCCTGGGGCAGGTGACGGGGGTCATCCCGGCGGGGAACGATTTGCTGGAGATTACTACCCCTACAGGGCGGGTGCATTGGGTGCCGTTTGTGCCGGAACTGGTGCCCTATGTGGACATTGCCCAGGGACGGCTGGAATTGACCTTGCCGCCGGGGTTGTTGGAATTGAACCAGCCGTCGGGGCGGTAACGGGGGCGGCGCGCATCTGAGGGGAAACGCCGGGGTAAAACCTTGCTAAAATAAACAAGAATCCACCTCAACGTCTAGCAGAAAGATATTTATGCCATATCCCCACGCGTATCTTTCCATCTTTGTGGATGGAAACAATATGTTTTATGCGCAGCAAAAAAACGGCTGGTTTTTCGACCCCAAACGGGTGTTGGACTACTTTACCCGTGAGCCGGAAGTGCGGTTGGTCAATGCCTTTTGGTACACCGGGATCAAGGACTATAACGACCAACGGGGGTTCCGGGATGCGTTGATCAATTTGGGTTATACGGTGCGGGTGAAACTCCTCAAGGAGTTTTACGATGAACACGCCAACCGGACGTTTCAAAAGGCCAACCTGGATATTGAAATCGTCGTGGATATGTTCAACACCGTCGAGCAGTACAACCGGGTGGTGCTCTTTAGCGGCGACGGGGACTTTGACCGGGCGGTGGAGTTGCTCCGCTCCAAAAACACCCACATTACGGTGGTCTCTACCGAGGGGATGATCGCCCGGGAATTGCGCAACGCGGCGGACCGGTACATTGATCTAAACGAATTGCGCCCCTACATCGAGAAGATTGACCCCCATCCCCTGCGCCCGGAGTTTCCGCCCCCTGCTGTGCGGTGTTGAGGGCATGCTCCGGGTCGGATTGCTCTTTGGCGGCCAGTCGGCAGAGCACGAAATTTCCGTACAGTCGGCCCGCAATGTCCTGGCGGCCCTGGCACCGGAGCGTTACGAACCGGTACCGATTGGGATTGACCGCCAGGGGCAGTGGTGGTTGGCTGACCCGGAGTGGTTGCGGCAGGCCAGTCCTGAGCAATTGCCCCCTTTTATTCAAGGCCTAACGCCGGTGGGGGTGGTGCCGGGTCGGGGGTTGGTGCAATTCCACCAGCAGCAATGGGAACCCTTGGCCCTGGATGTGGTGTTTCCCGTGTTGCACGGGCCAAGGGGGGAAGATGGCACGGTGCAGGGGTTGCTGACCCTGGCCGGGTTGCCGTTTGTGGGGGCGGGGGTGCTGGGTTCGGCGCTGGGGATGGACAAGGAGGTGATGAAACGGCTGTTGACCCAGGCGGGGTTGCCGGTGGGGCCGTACCGCTGTTACCGGCGGGGCCAGACGGTAGCGGCGACGGAGGTGGTGGCGGCCTTGGGGCTACCACTATTTGTGAAACCGGCCAACATGGGGTCTTCGGTGGGGGTAACCCAGGTGCGCACTGCCGAGGAACTGCTCCCAGCGCTGACCAAAGCCTGGCACTATGACCCGAAGGCCCTGGTGGAACAGGCGATTCACGGGCGGGAGATCGAATGTGCCATTTTGGACGGTTCCCCCCCCCAGGCATCCCTACCGGGTGAGATTATTCCCCAGCATGATTTTTATTCCTACGAAGCGAAATATCTGGATGCCCAGGGCGCGGTGTTGAAAATGCCTGCGGATTTGACCCCGGCGCAGGTGGCCCAGGTGCAAGCTCTTTCCATTCGGGTATTTCAGGTGTTGGAATGTGCGGGGTTGGGGCGAGTGGACTGGTTTTTGACCCCGGACGGCCAGTGGATCGTCAATGAAATCAATACCATGCCCGGTTTTACCCAGATCAGTATGTATCCCAAACTGTGGGAACTCAGCGGCATTCCCTACCCGGATTTGGTGGACCGCCTCTTGGCCTTGGCGTTGCGTGGCCGCTGATTGCCATTGGTCTGCCCGATTCCCGGCCTGGGGATGACGGCTTGTCCTGCTCTAAAAAACAGGGATTTCTTGGTTGCAGGTTGACCATCCAGCATGGCATCGCAACGCCAGCGCTCTTGGGAATAAGGGCGCACCCAGGAAATGCTGGCTTTGTTTGGTCCCGCTACCAGCCCAGGTGACAGGCACCGTGATCGAGTAAAATATCCCCAACACTTCTGCAACCCGTCCCTCCTTGCGTCGCTGATGTTGCTCAGCACGACCGATACCCTCGATGGCCGTCCGGTCCAAGAGTATTTGGGCGTTGTGACGGCGGAAGTGGTCTATGGGAGCAATGCCCTGCGTGATTTTTTTGCGGGCATTCGGGATATTATTGGCGGGCGTACCGGCAGCTACGAACGGGTATTTCAACAAAGTCAACAGGAAGCCCTCAAGGAACTCCAACAGCGGGCGCAGAAATTGGGAGCCAATGGCGTCATTGGCATCCGCCTGAGTACCGGTTCGATTGAAATTGGCAATGGCGGGGTTCTCCTGTTGGTGACAGCCACCGGTACTGCCGTGAAAATCTAGCGCAAACGCAGTCTGGAACCTAAGAAAACACCGGGAAACAACGCCATTTCTCCGGCAAACGGCGACAGATTAGTTAGTTATAGTTGTTTCACAAGAAAATGCAACACTTTGAGGCACCTTCTAGGACAGGGTTTATCAGGGTTTATAGGTAAAGGCGAATGTCGCAAACTTCTTGGAAATAACTATAGCTAGGTAGGTTAAGGTTGTCGCCTGAAGATTCATGACTACGCCATTGTGGGGATACGCCCAGCGACCCATAGCATGTCAATCTTTGTATGCTTAGCTATAGTGATAATAACAAACGGGAAATACCCCCAACCTTACCTGGGAACACGGTTGTTTTTCTCTCCCCTAGGATTCCTATTCCGACCCTGTAATTGCTTCAGCTTGCGGCATAGGGTAGGTGTACTCGTGACCATTCCTGTTTGCTCAAAAAAGTTCTTTAGACTTTGCTAAAGTGGCCTCTGGGTACTCTTTGACAAGGATTTTCAGGTCGGCATAGTGCTGTGCTTGCCAACGTGAAATCCGCCCGTGATAGGGTTTAGGAGCAATTAAACCTTCTCACCGCATCTGATGGACCATCTTTTGCACAAACGAAGGACTCACCTGAAACCACGTTGCTAATTCCTTAAATGTCAGTATCGCGTATCTTTTGCCGTAAATCCAGGGGGTATGCTTTCATCACCCTTCCCCCTTAAAAACGCGAATATCTGAGCCTATTTTCACCCACCTGTATCATCTGCATCTTGGCAGCTTCTCCCTATGGCGAAGCCCGCCTAGGTTTTCAAAGAGGCTTTCGGACGCGCAAAAATCATCCGCCCTGCAGAAGTTTGCAAGGCACCCGTAACAACCACAGGCAGTTCATCGCCAATGTGCGCTCGCCCCTGCTCGACCACCACCATCGTCCCGTCTTCCAGGTAGCCCACACCCTGGCTCGGCTCTTTACCCTCTTTCAAAATCTTCAGGTCTAAAGTGTCCCCCGGCAGATACAACGCCCGCAACGCCTGCGCCAATTCATTGATATTGAGCACCGTCACATTTTGCACGGAAGCCACCTGATTTAACCCGTAATCGTTGGTGAGTAACATGGCATTGAGTTCCTGCGCCAAACGCACCAACTTGGCATCCACCGTATCCAAATCCGGGTAATCCGCACTATGAATCACCAACCGCTGGGGATAATGCTGTTGCAAGCGATTTAACAATTCCAAACCCTTGCGTCCCCGACTGCGCCGTTGGTCGTTACTGCTATCCGCCAGCGCTTGCAATTCCGCCAATACAAACCGGGGAATAATTAATTGCCCCTCTAAAAACTGGGTGGCCAAAATCGCTTCGATCCGACCATCAATAATCACACTGCTATCCAACAACTTACTGGCCGCCGGGCGCAACGTCCCCTCCGCCAACAACATAGGTTGCACCGTATTCGGACTCAGCAAACGCAAAAGCGCCGGCCCATGCACATCCGCCGCCGCAATCCCCACATAACTCAAAGACAGGCTGGTCACTACCGCCGCAAACGGCTTAAGCCACCCCAACCCCAGGGGAATGGGCAGGACAAACAAGGGGGCAAGGAGCAAATTAGCCAACAACAAACCCAACACCAGGCCCACCGCCCTGGTCAAAAGCA
Source organism: Gloeomargarita sp. (assembly GCF_053491055.1). Lineage (NCBI taxonomy): Bacteria > Bacillati > Cyanobacteriota > Cyanophyceae > Gloeomargaritales > Gloeomargaritaceae > Gloeomargarita > Gloeomargarita sp. Next base: position 9,024 of record NZ_JBRCEP010000014.1, on the reverse strand, counting down.
CCTCAATCGGCCATTGCCGCAACCGCCGTTCCAGCCGCCGGTACGCCCCCTGGAGCATCACACCCACCGGCAAACCCAAAATGAGCGCCGCAAAACCCGCCATAACCCAGCGCAAACCCGCCAGGTTGTTCACCGGTACGAGCACTTCCGGCGGCAAAAGCTCAACAACCTGAAACCCCAAGGCTCCAGCGACCAGAATAACCGAGCCAACAATAAGCAAATCGAGCATGGTGCCAGCGCCTGTGGCCTCGCTTTTATTATAACCCCGCTGCCGCCTGACACCGGCGCTGCCAAGCCGCCAGAATCCGCTCGACCACCCCGGCCACATCCAGACCATCCGAATCAATCACCACCGCATCGGCAGCCTGGCGCAGGGGAGAAACCCGCCGCTGGCTGTCTTGGGCATCCCGCTCCCGAATGGCCGCAGCAATCGTTGCCACATCCACCCCGGTCACCCCCTGTTGCTGCAGTTCCCGCCACCGCCGCTGCGCCCGCTCCTCCACCGAGGCCGTTAAAAAAATCTTCAACTCCGCATCGGGAAACACCGTGGTGCCAATATCCCGCCCCTCGACCACAATCCCCCCCCGCCGACCGTATTGCCGTTGGATGCCCAACAAAATCTGCCGCACCGCCGGTTGGGCTGCCACCTGGGCCACTGCTTGGGTCACGGCCATACTGCGAATGACCTCGGTACAATCATCGCCGTCTAAAAACACCCGCAACTCCGGCTGCCACCGCAATTCCACCTGCGCCTGGGCGGCAATTTCCGCCACGCCCACGGCATCGGTCAGGGCCACCCCGGCGCGCAAAACCGCCCAGGTCACCGCCCGGTACAACGCCCCCGTATCCAAATAGGTCAACCCCAACCGTTGCGCCACCAATCGGGACACGGTGGATTTGCCTGCCCCGGCAGGGCCATCAATCGCCACGACCGGCAAGCGGCACTTCAGCACCACATTGTCAATCAACCGCACCTCCCCCACCCACACGGCCACCGCCAAAAGACCGGCGGTTTCAATCTGGGTCAGGGGTTGTAGCGTCTCAGGGTCCACCAGTTCAATGTACTGAATGGTCAGGTCGGACGCCTGCGCCAATTCCTGCTGTACCGCCGCCACCAAAACCGCCGCCTGCCGTTCCCCCTGCTGAAAAAGCCGTTCGGCCCGCTGCAAGCCCCGGTAGATGACCGCCGCCTGCTGGCGTTGGTGCGGCTGGAGATAGCGATTGCGGGAACTGCAGGCCAACCCGTCCGCCTCCCGCACCGTAGGGATCACCCGCACGGGCACCCCCAACCGCAAATCCCGGATCACCCGTTGCAACACGGCCACCTGCTGGGCGTCTTTTTGCCCCAAGTACAAGGCCTGGGGCCGCACCAAATGCAATAGGAGGGTCACAATCGTCGCCACCCCGGTAAAATGCCCTGGCCGATGGGGCGCACAGAGGGTCTGGGTCAGGTCCACCGGTGGCACCACCTGGGTTACTTCCCGATTCCCCAGCAATTCCGATACCGCCGGGGCAAACACCACATCCACCCCCAAGGCTTCGCAAAAGGCCACATCTGCTGCCAAAGTGCGGGGATAGCGGGCAAAATCTTCCTGGGGGCCAAACTGGAGCGGGTTGACAAAAATACTCACCACCACCGTGCGGTGTTCCTGACGCGCCGCCTGGATCAAGGCCCCATGTCCCGCGTGTAAGGCACCCATCGTGGGCACCAGCGCCACATCCTCCCGGTCGGCCAAGGCGGTGTGCAACCCCGCCACCGTTCGCACCAGTCGCACGCTAAGGTCCTAGCACCTCCAGGCGCACCGGAGCTGTGCCCATCGGGAGCAACCCCAGCGCGCGGGCGGCTCCGGCGGAAATATCAATGTCTCGTCCGCGCACGTGCGGCCCCCGGTCGTTGATACGCACCACCACCGACTGCCCATTGCGTAAATTGGTGACCCGTACCTGGGTGCCAAAGGGCAACGTGCGATGCGCCGCCGTCAGCGCCTGGGGGTTAAAGGGTTCCCCGCTGGCCGTGCGCTGCCCCTGAAACCCGGAGCCATACCAGGAAGCCCACCCCCGCACCACCAAGCGCACCGAACCTACGGCTGCCGTCATGACCTGTTGGGCTACGGAAGCGGACACCGTCCTTAACGGGGGGGCATTTCCCAACCGCAACCGCAGGCGATTGGTAATTTGCAGGGCATTTTGCACCGGGTCCTTGGTCACCCCCTCAAACGTCACCTGCGCATCAAACCGGAGCAACCGCTCATTTTTATACTGTAGCCAAAGCTGCTGGGGGCCAGTTTGCACCACCTGCAACTCCTTAGCGTCCCACCGTTGCTGGGTGAGATAATTCAACCGCGCTGCCAGTTGCGTCGCTGGAATCAGGGGGTCCCCTTCTCGTTGGACATTCGCCACCTTCACCCCCGCCGTCATCTCTGAGGTGTGCCCCAAAAACGTCAGCATCGGCAAATCCCGGACAAACAGCGTCGCTGCCGGTCGGCCTGCCAGGGTATGGGGGCGCACGGTCACCAAGGGCAAGGGCGCTTGGCCGCGTTCCCCCACCTTGAACACCTCACTGCGCGCTGCCACACCGGGAACCACCACGGCTGTCCCCACGACCAATCGCGATAAGGTTGCCATCGCCCAAGGCATCCTGTGCGGAGTGTACTGCATCCGTCCTCCTCACCATGTCAATACAAAGCCACCGGAAACGCCGCGCAACCCAGGCAGGTGTTATCCCGGTCGGTGGCCTTTCTGTGGCACAGTAAAAAACAGGCTCCGGGGAGCCTACAATCTCCCCTGACTGTACCAGATGCTTTGCCGTTGGACAAGCTTAGATGATGGACTACCAACAAGCGGGGGTTAATTTGGCGGCGGCGCGGGCGTTTGTGGCGGCCATTCGTCCGGCGGTTGGCCAGACCCGCATGCCAGGGGTGCTGGGGGACATTGGCGGCTTTGGGGGTTATTTCCAACTGCCTGCGGGGTACCAAGAGCCGGTGTTGGTGGCCGGAACCGACGGGGTGGGCACCAAGTTGAAACTGGCGCACATGCTCAACCGGCACGATACCATCGGCATTGATTTGGTAGCGATGTGCGTCAACGATGTATTAACGAGTAACGCCAAACCCCTGTTTTTCCTCGACTACATTGCAACCGGGGTATTGGATGGGGAAATTTTAACGACGGTGGTGCAGGGCATCGCAGCGGGCTGTGTGCAAAGCGGCTGTGCCCTGTTGGGGGGGGAAACGGCGGAAATGCCGGGGTTTTATGCGCCGGGGGTGTACGATTTGGCTGGGTTTTGTGTGGGGGTGGTGGAGCGGCGGGAACTGCTCGATGGTTCCCAGGTGCAAATTGGCGATGTGGCGGTGGGATTGGCCAGCAGTGGGGTCCACAGCAACGGCTACAGTTTAGTCCGCAAAATTTTAGAAACTTTGGCACCAGAACCAACGCAAATGGGGCAACTTTTGGCGCAAACCCCTAGGGAATTGGGCGGTAAAACCTTGGGTGAAGTTTTATTAACCCCCACGACCATTTATGTGCCGGCGGTGAATGCTCTGCGGGCGCAGGGGATAGAAATTCATGGGATGGCGCACATCACCGGGGGAGGATTGCCGGAAAATTTACCCCGCTGTTTGGGTGCCCACCAACAGATTGACATTCAATGGCAAAATTGGCAATGGCCGGGGATTTTTCAATGGTTAGCCCAGCAGGGAAATGTCAGTGAAATGGCGATGCGGGAAACGTTTAATTTGGGGATTGGTTATGTGGTCATTGTGCCGCCAAGGCAGGTGGAACAGGCGCAACAGGTGTTGGCCGCTATGGGCACAGAAAGTCATATCATTGGAGAAGTAACGCCCACCCCTTACAGCCTGTTAAAGGATTAAGGGGTACAGTAGCCACACTGCGCCAACCAACTTCGGAAGCAGGATGGATTTCTCCTCTATCTGCTCCATGTGATATAGCTAGGTAGGTTAAGATTGTCGCCTTAAGATTCATGGCTACGCCACACTTCGCTATGGGAAACCAATATGGGGCTACGCCCAGCGACCCATAGCATGTCAACCTTTGTATGCTTAGCTATACAAATTAGCGAAATCCCTCCCAATCAGTAATCTTAGCACTATGACCTTTTTGATAGTTCTGTTTTGCACGAACAGTAGCCCAACCGCGAGCCTCTGGGCCGGTTTACCGCAACCCCAATCGCCTGTAAGTGGTTCTGCATGGACCAATAGATGGGAACCATCACGAATTTGAAACCCCTAAGCCTATAGTCGGCAACGACATCCACCTCGCAAGCAGCGTAGCGTCATGTTTGTCATAATCGTCATGTTTGGCGTATTTGTAATAATTACTTAATTATTACTTTAATTATTACTTAATTACTTAGCGAGATACCAGCAGTTGACAATACGAATTTCACAATTTTGAATTTCACAATTTTTGGCAACGCCACTTGATGATACAAAGCATTCTCAGGCATAACGAAAAGATTTTCCATCCGGTATGTTACCTGCCGTCAGGGGTTTGCCACCCCGGCAACCATACCATCCCAAATCCCCATCAGCAGTGCTGTAGTTTCCATTAGCTCGATAAATCGCTTACACTGGAGGCGTGGTTCCGGTAGGGAACGCAAGTTGCACGGTAGGCATCGGCAATGAACCCCTCCCCACCCGTTCCCACCGACAAAAAAGAGATAGAGATGATTTGAGGAGTGAACCATGGCCTTTCCTGCACGCCCTGTGCCGCCTGAGGTGCTCGACCAGTCCCTTGTTCGCCCTCACTCCGACCGAGTCATCCCCTTCCCGAAACCTGTCCAGTCCCCGGTTACCCTCCGGCGGTTTTATCGGGTGACACAGGGCATGGTATTGCTCCTGAGTGGGGCGACCCTCCTGCTTTACGCCGCTACCGTGTGGGAAGAGTTGTCATGGCAAAAGCAGTACAGCTATCTGCTTCAGTTGCGGCAACAGCGCCAAGAATTGCTGACCATGACGGCGACCTTGCAACAGCATTTGGTGGAATCGGGGATTTCCCCGGCAGGCACAGTGGTGCAAACACCTGCCCAGAGTTTGTTTGTGACGCCAGCGCCTGCGCGTTCGCCCCGGCCGGTGGCAGTGCCCCCGGAACCGGCGTGGCCGTTGGGAGGGTACTAGGGGTGGCGACAACCCTGCGTCCCAGTCAAGTGCGGGTGCATTTGGCGCGCCAGCGGTGGCGGTTGCGGCTGGTGTGGGCGGGGCTGAGTCTGGGGGTGCTGGGGTTGGCGGCGCGGTTGGTGTATTTGCAGGGGGTGCAGGCGGCCTGGTTCCGGGCAAAGGCGGCAGCGCAACAGCAGGCCTTGATTCGCCAGCCAAGTCCCCGGCGGACGGTGGTGGACAGTCAGGGGACGGTATTGGCGCTGGATCAGCCGGTATATGAACTGTACGCCCATCCCCGCCTGTTTAAGCAACCCATTCCGCAGATTGCCCGGGCGTTGGCGCCAATTTTGGAGCGACCGGTGGCGGCGATTACCCAGGAATTGCAGCGGGCGCCGAGCGGGATTCCCTTGGCGCGGGGGTTGTTGCCGGCTGTCGCGCAGCGGATTGAGGGGTTGCGGCTGGATGGACTGGAATTGGTGGCGGGGTTTGCGCGGGTGTATCCCCAGCAGCGTCTGGGAGCGGAAGTCGTAGGTTACGTTAACCGGGAGCATCGGGGGCAGGCGGGGGTGGAATTGAGCCAGGAAGCTTTGATCCGGCAACCTCAAATTCCGGCCCTGTTGCAGCGGGATGGGCGGGGGCATTACCAAAGCACCACCATGCCCGCCAGTTGGTTGCTGGATGACCCCCGGCAGCTACGTTTGACCCTGGATGTGCGCCTGCAACGGGGTGCCCAGGAAGCCCTAGTTCAGAGCCTGCAGAAATTTCAAGCCCAGCGGGGAACGGTGATTGTCTTGCGGGTCACCGATGGCGCCATTCGCGCCTTGGTGGTGGAGCCGAGCTACGACCCGAACGAGTTTTACCGTTTTCCCTTGGAGCGCTTCAAAAATTGGGCCGTGACGGACCTATACGAACCTGGTTCTACCTTTAAGCCGGTGAATGTGGCGATTGCCCTGGAAAGTCAGCGGGTGCGTCCCGACCAGGTGTTTTACGACGAAGGGCGGATCATTGTGGGCGGTTGGCCGATCCAAAACTTCAATTTCGAGCAGGCGGGGGCGGGGGGCAGTTTGAGTGTCAGTGAAATTTTGGAGCAATCCAGCAATGTGGGGATGGTACACCTGATGGCGCAACTGCCTCGGCGGGATTATTACCAAGCCCTGCGCCGGTTGGGATTGGGGGACGAACTCACCACCGATTTACCGTTTCCCAGCCCCACCAGCCTGAAACCGGAAACGGAATTTGTCAATTATCCGGTAGAGGCGGCGACGGCGGCCTTTGGGCAGGGTTTGGCGCTCACCCCCTTGAAACTGGCGCAACTGTATGCGGCGATTGGCAATGGCGGTTGGCTTGTGAGTCCCCATGTGGTGGCGGGTTTGTGGCATCCCCAGACCAAAGAATTGACCCCCCTGAACCAGCCCCCCCGCGTGCGGGTGTTTTCCCAGGCAACCTGCGATGCGCTGCTCCCGATGCTCGAGCGGGTGGTGGAACGGGGCACGGGCAAACCGGCACGGATTCCCGGCTATCGGTTGGGGGGTAAAACCGGCACAGCCCAGAAAGCAGGCGTGGGCGGCTACCGGAGCGGCAAAATTACCAGTTTTGTTGCCCTGTTTCCAATCCCGCGCCCGGAGTACGTGGTTTTGGCAGTAATAGATGAACCGCAGGGGGGCAATGCCTTCGGTTCGACGGTGGCCGCGCCGGTGGTCAAGGCGGTGATTGAGCGGCTGATCACGCTGGATGGACTACCCCCCAGTCGCAAATAATTCTTCTCTTAATTTTTAACGTAATTTTTAATCCTGTCGTTTGGCGTATCTCGGACAGCTCAAACCACAACACCCATCTTTTGCCCTCCCTAAATCATCCGCTCTAGACCTAGAGAAAGTCATCACGCTCAATCCAGGAGAACTGTTTTCTCATCTTTAGGGAGAAGCAGCATGGGTCAATGGTGGATGAAGCATTGCGCGCCTACCCATGAGATAGGGCTTGGCGAGAAGGAACGACCGAGAACTTAGAGCGCCTATCGTCGGGAATGGCATCCATTCCTTTGGGAAGGCATGGCCCTAATTGTAATAAAAAATGCCCCCATAGGGCAGGGTTTTGGAAGTTTTTGATATCGTTGGAGTGCTATAGTAAATAGCAGCGCATTTCTCACAAAACTACCCCCGCCTGAACACCTATGACGGCCATGCAGCCCATTACCTGCATTACGGGACGCGGCATACCCCTACGGGGCAATGATATTGACACGGATCGCATCATTCCCGCTCGGTTTCTGCGCTGTGTGACCTTTGAGGGGTTGGGTGCCCATGTGTTTGCCGACGACCGAGCGCAGGGCGACCATCCCTTTGACCAACCCCAGTATCAAGGCGCTCGCATTTTGGTTGTCAATGCTAATTTCGGCTGTGGTTCGAGCCGGGAACATGCGCCCCAAGCCTTGCGCCGGTGGGGGATTGCTGCCATTATTGGGGAAAGTTTTGCGGAAATTTTTGCGGGCAATTGTTTGGCTTTGGGATTACCCGTGGTGACCGCAACAGCAGCAGTGGTGACGGAGTTGCAAGACCAGATTGCGGCGAACCCCACTCAAGAATTGACCTTGGATATTGCGGCACTGGTGGTGCGTACTCCTGAGCAAAGTTGGTCGGTAGCAATGCCTGCGGGTGCCCAACAAGCCCTACTCCAGGGCACTTGGGATGCCTGCGCCCAACTGCTGGCCAACCGGGAGGCAATTTTGGCGACGGCGGCACGGCTGGCGGGGTGATCTGGACAATTCCGGAAAAATTGCCTACAGTGCAGAAGGCGGCGACTGTGGAGGTACTATGGACAAACAGCAATTACAGCAGAAGGTCAAGGCCATTCAAAGCAAACGGGAGGTGCTGGTGCAATTGCTCTCCCAACCCGAATTAGGCACATTGCGGATTGACGTGACCCAAGCACTGGAGGAGATGGACGATTTATTATCAGAATTTGCCCAAACCTTTCCCGATTTGGAACTCTAGTCAAAAAAGAGGCACCCTTGGGTAAACTACCTCTGACTAAAATCTAAGGCTTAGGGACGCCGTCCCGCTTATGCGAACAGTAGCCCTGCCGTTGTTTTATAGTCAAGCAGGGTAAGGTCGTCTTATTATAGGTAGGATAGATATTGTGGAGAAAAGCGATGGCAAGACCATACAGTTACGATTTGCGTCAAAAAGCAGTCGCAGCAGTCTTAAAGGGGACAAAACTAGTTGAGGTTAGTGAGTTATTTGGTATAAGCATCAGGACCGTACAAAGATGGTTAAAAATGTGGTCAGAAACTGGTGATTATCGCCCGAAACAGAACGATCAAAAAGGTCATAGTCCTAAGATTACTGATTGGGAGGGATTTCGCCAATTTGTCGAAGCCAATCCAGGGTTGACGCAAAAAGAAATGAGAGCCATTCTCGGTGTCAGTCATACAACCATTGGTCAAGCCCTGAAAAAAATCAACTTTACCCGTAAAAAAAACATACTCTTGAAGAACAAAACGAAGAAGAGCGATAACAATTTATCAAGATGATGAAAGAGGAAAAGGACGAGAATTTAGTCTATATTGACCAGTCTGGGATGGATAATCGAGATGTTTATGAATATGGTTGGGGGCGAGAAGGACAAAGAATATATGGGCAACGACCTGGCAAAAAAAGAGAGAGAATCAGCATGATGAGTGGTTATCATTTAGGGAAATTGGTTGCACCATTTACTGGGATTGGCAGTTGTAATTTGCAAGTATTGATTGCCTGGTTAACAGAGATGTTGTTGCCCACCATTGGCGCAGGGAAGAAAATTGTTTTAGATAATGCCAGTTTTCCTCGTTGCCAACTCGTTCGGAAGGTTGTGGCAGCCGCTGGGTGTGAATTGATATATCTACCGAAATACTCTCCCGATTTAAACCCGA
>NZ_JBRCEP010000013.1:0-19094 GCF_053491055.1 Gloeomargarita sp. | reverse complement strand
TAGATTCCTAAAAATAGTCATCTTTGCGCACACATTATAAACCATAAAAGCATACTTGCCAAACTGAACTTCAATCCCAACTTTATTCTTAATAAAATCCATTTCTCTGTATGGTGTTTGGTTCTTGGAAGGCTGGGTCTTTCTTTTTTGATATTCAGGAGTATAGTATTTTTGAGAGTACTTGCAGGAAATTCGGTGTGTTTGCCAGCTTCTTGCCGCGAATTCACTGCTAAATAACTTATTGAGTTTAGATGGTTGATAGAGTAACCGTCCCGGCATCGTTTTCTCTTTGCTAATTTTTGTCTTACACGCTTCACTATCAATTGAACAAATAATTTCCTGAACCTCTTTCAGTTCTTGAGCATAGTCTTTTTCGATAACTTCTCGACCATTATTAAAAGAATAGATACCAGCAATGATCATCTTTCTTTTACTCAGTATCTCTAGGTTTGATATGAGACTTGGCTTGCCATTCATCTGGAACCTGAGCCACCTTTTCTCTCCCACTAGGCTGATATACGGGTTTACCTAAAGGGCGAATCTTCAGTGACCCATCCCAGTAGCGTTTAATTCTATCTCTAGCGATTTCCACATAGCTTTCTTCTTTTTCACTGCCTATGGCCCTGCGCGAATGCATGAGAGCAGCAATCAAGGAACTACCCACCCCTGCATAGGGATCAAATACCCAATCCCCCACATCTGTCATGGCTAAAACACACCGCTCCACCAATTCTATGGGATACTGACAAGGATGAATTGTTTTTTCAGGATGATTTGATTTAACATTGGGAATGTTCCATAATAACTCATCCCATTCCTTAACCATCAACTCCCAAATATCTGATGGATTTTTCCCAAGGGGATTGCCAGAAGGTTGACCGACTTTGCTTCCCTTAAAATGACGTTTTCCAGGATATTTAGATGGCACTCTAACAGGGTCAAGATTAAATTTGTACTCTTTGCTTTTGGTAAACCACAAAATGGTTTCATAACGACCAGAAAATCTTTTAGAAGCATGTAACCCATGCCCAAAATACCAAATGATTCGGTTCCTCAGATAAAATCCCAGTTCCTTGAAAATTGGATAGTAGAGAATATCTAGTGGATAAACTTCACCGTCTTGAACAAAATTTCCAACTTGCCAACAAATACTCCCGTCATCTTTCAAAATTCGTTTTAGCTCCTGAATGATATTGGCCTGGGACTCTAAATAAACATCAATTGAGGTTTTACTTTCATAGATTTTACCGATATTGTAAGGGGGAGAAGTAATGACTAGGGCAATAGTTTTCGTAGGTATTTGCCGGATTAAATCACCTGCATCTCCCGCATAAAGAACCACCTGAGCATCGGGTTGATAATGGCTGGCAATTTCAGGGGGTGCACCTGCAAATAAAGGTAGGTTAAACATTGGGTACAAAGGTCAGGATTCTGGCTGAGCAACTGCTGCCCCGCGCTGCTCTTGCACCATCGCCAGCGCTGCTTCTAATCGAGGCCGGTCGTACTGACGCTGGTGCAAAATGAGCCAGGATTGGATTAAATCCGGGCCGTGCATGGCGCCCATTAAAGCTGCCCGCAAAGTTTTCATCACCACACCTTTTTTCACCCCGCACTGTTGCACCACCGTTTGCACGATCTGTTTGGCGGTTTCGGCATCGCCCGGACTGCTGTGCTGCAGCAGGGCGGTTAAAATGGCCTGGCTTTCACTTTGCCGCAATTGGGCGGTGGCTTCCGGGTCGTAATTGGGTAATTCACTCATATAAAAATGCGCTAAATTCACCCCGTCTTTGAGGGTGACCAAACTAGGACCAATCAGTTCGGCAACCGCACATAGCCAGGGCTGATCCGCAATGGGATCAAAGACATAACCGGCCTCTTGCCAGTAGGGGATCAATTCCGCGCACAGTTGCCTGGGAGATAATTGGCGCAGGTAGTGGCTATTAATCCAATTGAGTTTGTCCCAGTCAAATTTGCTGCCGGATTTGTTGACCCGTTCTAAAGAAAATAAAGGAATGGCTTCCTCAAGTGTGAATAGTTCTTCGCCGCCTGGCGGTGACCAGCCCAAAAGTGCCATGTAATTGACTAGGGCAGGCGCCAGATAACCCATCTTGCGAAAATCGGAAATAGCTGTAACACTATCCCGCTTGGACAGTTTACGTCCTTCACTGTTGAGAATTAGGGGGGTGTGGGCAAAAAAAGGTAGGGGAGCGCCCAAAGCCTCATAAATTAAAATTTGTTTGGCTGTATTGGCCAGGTGGTCTTCCCCGCGAATCACATGGGAAATTTGCATATCAATATCGTCAACAACCACCGCAAAGTTGTACAAGGGTTGCCCATCGGCGCGGGCAATCACCATATCCCCGCCCAAATCGCTGCCTTGCCAACACATTTCTCCCCGCACCAAGTCATACCAGCGAATTTCCCGTTCATCGTCAATGCGAAACCGAATCACCGGCTGCCGCCCCTGGGCCACAAATTCCGCCTCTTGTTCGGGGGTTAAATCCCGGTGCTGGTTGTTGTAACGCGGGGCTTGTTTTTGGGCTTCCTGGGCCGCCCGCATGGCCTGCAATTCCGCCTCGGTTTCATAGCTGCGGTAGGCAAGTTTTCGCGCCAGTAATTGGTCAATGACTTCTTGGTAACGGTGACGCCGCTGGCTCTGCCAAATGGGACCAATATCCCAGTGCAAGCCCAACCAACGTAAACCCTCAAGAATGTTTTCCGCAAATTCCGGTCGCGAACGCTCCTGGTCTGTGTCTTCGATGCGTAGGATGAATTCCCCGCCGTGATGCCGGGCAAACAGCCAGTTAAACAGGGCAGTGCGGGCGGTGCCAATGTGTAAATTGCCGGTGGGACTGGGCGCAATCCGTACACGAACGGTCACGGTGATGCTCTGCGATAGATAAGGGACGATCCCCATCTTAGCCCAGCGGGTCGGTCTCTCCCCCAAACCGCGGCTTGTTACCAAATGTTACACGGACAGTCCCCTGGTCTTGTTGCTATTAAGTTGCATTAATCCTAGAATAATTAGGGATGTTTGTTAGAAATTGTTGGCAGTTATGGGCATTTCACGGCGTTCGCTTTTGTGGGGGAGCGGCTCCCTGGTGACGGTGGTGACGCTGGGGCATTGGCGGGCCGCAGAGCGGGTGTGGGCGCAGACCAATGTGGTGAATGTGTACTCTTCGCGGCATTACGACAGTGATAGGGAGTTGTTTCGGCGGTTTACGCAGGCGACGGGGATTCGGGTGAATGTGTTGGAAGGGCCGGATGACCAGTTGCTCGAGCGGCTGCGCAGCGAGGGGAGCAATTCCCCGGCGGATGTTTTGTTTACGGTGGATGCGGGGCGTCTGTGGCGGGCGCAGGAGGCGGGGCTGTTTCAGCCGGTGAATTCGCCCCTATTGACCCGGGTGATTCCCACTGCGGTGCGGGAACCGGGGAATCACTGGTTTGGTTTTACCCGGCGGGCGCGGGTGATCATGTACCACAAAGACCGGGTGAAACCGGGGGACATCAGCACCTATGAGGAGTTGGCGGACCCCAAGTGGCGGGGGCAGGTGTTGATTCGGTCGTCCCGGAATGTGTACAACCAGTCCCTGGTGGGGGCCTTGATTCGCCATATCGGTCAGGCGCGGACGGAGAAGTGGGCGCAAGGGGTGGTGCAGAATTTGGCTCGGCCACCGCAAGGGGGGGATACGGACCAGATTCGGGCGGTAGCAGCCGGTGTGGGTAGTTTGGCGGTGAGCAATACCTACTACCTGGCGCGGTTGCTGAAATCACCCAAGCCGGAGGACCGGGAGGCGGCGCAGAAAATCGGCATTATTTTCCCCAACCAAAATTCCTGGGGGACGCATGTGAATATCAGCGGGGCCGGGATGGTGAAAACGGCGCCCAATCGGGCCAATGCCCAACGGTTTTTGGAATTTCTTGCCAGTCGGGAGGCGCAGGAGGCGTTGGCCAAGGGGAACAATGAGTACCCGGTGGTCGCAGGCGTGCCCCTCGACCCAGTGGTGGCGAGTTTTGGCACGTTTAAGGCAGACCCGCTCAATGCCAGTGTGTTTGGGCGCAACAATGCGCTGGCGTTGAAAATTACGGACCGGGCAGGCTGGGCCTAACCAAGCGGCGTGGTTTACCCACCAATGGCACAATTGATTAGATTGTTTGTGTCGGTGGGTGAGCCATGCAGTCGTGTGAGCCGTTGGTGACGTTGCAGCGCCGTTTGCCGGTGGCGTTGCAGGATTTGGCAACGTTGGCGTTTAACTATTGGTGGACCTGGTCGGGGGAGCAGTTGCGCCTGTTTAGTGCCATTGACCATCGGTTGTGGGAGGAATGTCACCACAATCCGGTGTTGTTTTTGCGGCGGGTGAGCCGGGAGCGGTTGGATGAGGTGGCAACGGACCCGGATTATCTGCAGATGGTGCAGCGGTTGATGGTGCGGTTTCGCCAGTATATGCAAGCGCCGCCGCGTACGGGGCTGCCGGGGATCGGGCCGGACCGTCCGGTGGCCTATTTTTGTGCGGAGTTTGGGCTGCACGAGTCGCTGCCGCTTTATGCGGGGGGGTTAGGGATTTTGGCCGGGGATCATCTCAAGTCGGCGTCGGATTTGGGGGTGCCCTTGGTGGGGGTGGGGTTGCTCTACCGCCAGGGCTATTTCCGGCAGCGGCTCAACCGCATGGGCTGGCAGGAGGATTATTACATTGACCATCGGTTTGAGGATTTGCCCTTGGTGTTGATGCGGACCCCGACGGGGCAACCGTTGACGGTGACGGTGGAAATCCGCGGGCGGCAGGTGCAGGCGCAGATTTGGCGGGTGCAGGTGGGACGGACGGATTTGTACCTGATGGATTCCGATTTGCTGCAGAATGACCCGATTGACCGCTGGCTGACGGGGCATTTGTACGGGGGGAACCAGGAAACCCGCATTGCTCAGGAGATTTTGCTGGGTATTGGCGGGGTGCGGCTGTTGCATACCTTGGGCATTACACCGGGGGTGTATCACCTCAACGAGGGGCATGCGGCGTTTGCCCTGCTGGAGGTGGCCCGCATGGAAATGGCGCGCACGGGGCAGTCGTTTTATGCGGTGGAAGCGCAGGTGCGGCAAAAGTGTGTGTTTACCACCCATACGCCGGTGCCGGCGGGGCATGACGCCTTTTCCCCGGATTTGATGGATTCGTTTTTTGCCAGCTATTGGCCGCAGTTGCAGTTGTCGCGGGAGCAGTTTTTGGCCTTGGGGGCGCGGCGGTTGGGGGACCCCTGGGAGCCGTTTAATATGACGGTGCTGGCGTTGCGCTTGACCCGCACGGCCAATGGGGTCAGCAAGTTGCACGGGGAGGTGTCCCGGCAGATGTGGTCCATTTTGTATCCCGACCGACCGGTGGCCCAAGTGCCCATTGGGGCGATTACCAACGGGGTACACCCCCAGACCTGGACTGCGCCTTTGATGGCGGAATTGTTCTGTACTTATGTGCATCCGGAGTGGGACAAGCAGGTGGCGGATGCGGCGCTGTGGGAGCGGGTGTATCAGATTCCCGACCGGGAGCTGTGGCAACGGCATCAGGCCCTAAAACAGCGGTTGATCAGCCATACCCGTACCTGTGTGGCCCGCAGTTGGGAGCAACGGGGTGAACCGCCGGAGCGGGTGGCGGCGATTGCCCATTGGCTGGACCCGGAGGTGTTGACAATTGGGTTTGCGCGGCGGTTTAGTCCCTACAAACGGGGGCATTTGATCATTCGGGACCCGGAACGGGCCAAGCGGTTGCTCACCCACCCGGAGCGGCCGGTGCAGTTGATTTTGGCGGGCAAGGCGCACCCAGCGGATGAGGAGGGCAAACGGATCATTCAACGGCTGATCGAATGGTGCCGGGACCCGGAGTTGCAGCCGCGGGTGGCGTTTATCGAGGACTACGATATGCACACGGCCCGCTGTTTGGTGCAGGGGGTGGACCTGTGGTTGAACAATCCCCGCCGTCCCCTGGAGGCTTCCGGCACCAGTGGGCAAAAGGTGTGTTTCAACGGGGGCATTAATTTCAGCGTGTTGGACGGCTGGTGGTGTGAGGGCTACCAGGCGGGGGTCAACGGCTGGGCGATTGGGGAGGATTTGCACACCAGCAACCAGGAATTGCAGGACCAACAAGACAGCGAGTCCCTGTACCGGCTGCTGGAGACGGAGATCGTTCCCATGTACTACGACCGGGATGCTGAAGGGTTGCCACGCGCTTGGATTCAGCGGATGAAGGCGTCTATCGCTACCAATGTTCCCCGGTTCAATACGGTGCGGATGCTGGAGGATTATCTGCAACAGGTTTACGCCCCCAGCCCGGAACTGGCCTACCGCAGTTGACGCCCATGCCCCGGGTCATTTGGGAGGTGGATTTTTACGCCCGCCCGGTGGTGGATGACCAGGGGAAAAAGCTCTGGGAACTGCTGCTGTGCGACCCTCAAGGGCGCAACCGTTGGGCGCAAACCTGCCCGCCGGACCAGGTCAATAGCCAATGGTTGCAGGCGGCGCTGGCTCCTTGGGTACAACAGCAGCAGATTACCCACCTGCGGGCGTTTCGTGCCCCGATGCTGCCGATGCTCAATCGCGCCTGTGCAGGGTTACAGGTGACGGTGTTACCCAGCCGTCGGGTGGTGGCCCTGGCTCATTGGTTGCGCGAGCGCTGGCGGACGGTTTACGCCCAGATGCCTGGATTTCAACCTTTGGCGGCTCCCCCACCGGTAGAACTGCCAACAAACCCCCAACCCCTACCAGAGCCGTTGCGGGGACAACGCTGGGCTTGGGCGGACCTGCTGTGGGGGCACATTCGCCGCGAGGGGGCGACCTGGGCAGACTTTGGGGAGTTGCTGCCGGAACCGTACGTGGCGCTGCCGGAGGAGCAGGTGATTCCGGGGGTGGTGATTTATTCGCCCCGGGCGACGGCCTTGGCTGCCTGGCTAAGTGGCTGGGAATTGGGGGCGTTGCAGGTGGCAGGGGAACGGCTCCTATTGACAACGGGAATTGCAGACCAGTGGGTGTTTGCCGCCAAAGCGCCCCAAGCGGCGGCATTTCAGACGGCCCAGGCCCAGGCGCAGGGGGTGCATTTTCTAGCCGTGGCGTCCCAACCGGAGGCCGAACGGCTGGCGGGGTTTTGGCTGCTGCAAGACCTGCCCTTGGCATAGTCAGCGGGTGCAGCGGGCTTCTTAGCGCCCAAAACACATTGGGATAGTTTGGTCGCCCCGTACTGCGACGCGGAAAAGCCCTTAAGCAACTGTAATATGCAACGGGCTCCAGGGCTCAGAGAACCGTCTAGGGGCGTCTTGACAGCGCCTTTACGAGTTTCTGGGTGGACTGCGTAGGAATCCCCTGGGTGTGGGGGGCAGGACGAACGGTGCATGACATATCGTCATTTCCGACAAGTTTGCGACATGCGCCTTTACCGGTAAACCCTGTCCGAGAAGGGGATACCGTGATGACCAGTGCCGCAACGTGTGGCATTTTCTGGGGAAACGACGATAAACCAATAACTTGCGCTGATTGATTGTCTTGATTGATGAGGTTTTGACCGAATTAATTTATAGACAGTTCCTAGGTATTGATAACAGTATGCGCTAGGGGAGATTGACCATCAATTTTGCAGTTTGGGAACATCGCCACGGCTTACGCCATCTACAGAAACGACAGCAAACACCCCCTTTTCAGGGAAAACAGAGAGTAAAGGAGGAAGTTCACTTATGAGCATGCGTTGGTTGGCTTTGGGGCTAGCTTTGCCGGTTGCCTTAGGTGGCGGCTTTTTCTTCAGTGCTGCCATCGCGCAGCAGGTTGCGCCAGAATTAAAGGAAAAGCCTAAGGAAAAGCCGAGGCCGCAACCCCAACCTAGCCCCGGGCCCGGAGAGTTGGATGAACTTTTCCGCCAAGTGACGCCCACATCGCTACCCAAACCATTGCCTGTTGCGCCTTGTTCTCGACCGATGGTGGTGCGGTCTGTCAGCTTAACGGCACCCCCACCTAGCCCTGCTACGCCCTTGGCGTCGGAGTTACCGGCAACGATTTGGACGACGCTCCAGGGGCCTAATGGAACCACCGCCTGGGGCAATGCGCAACCCGACAAAGTGTTTGCCCATACCTTCCAGTGGCAACCGCCCTGTGCCATGGGCTGCCGCATGGGGGGCACGCTCACCTTCACCTATCGCAACAATTTGCCGGCGACAAGTAACACGGCTCCTGATGCCGGGAATGACAAGTATTACGTGTACAATGACGGCACTTTGTTCCAAAGCGGCTCTTTGTACACCTCGCCGAGTCCAGCCGGTCAAACCTTTACCAAAACCCTGACCCTCTCGCCGGCGGAGGTGGCCAACAACAAGGTGACGCTTGTGGTGCAAGATGACACGGCGCTGGTGAATGCCAAGCTTGACCTTAAGTACTGCTGCTGTGAATGCCGTTTCCCGATTCAGTAAATTCCTGCAGCCTGGGCGCAGTTAACGCTGGCCGGTGATGATAAAGGCCACCCGTTGCCCGATGTTGGTGGCGTGGTCGGCCATCCGTTCTAAATGGCGACTGGCCAGCGCCAGCAAGAGGTAGGGTTCCAGACGGGCAGGGGGTTGGGCGGACACCTCGCCCAGCGGCGTATGGGCCAACTGCCGGTACACCTGCTGGTAGAGGGCGTCCACCACCTCGTCCATCTCTTTGATGTGTTTCCCGACCGTGGCATCCAAATCCGCCAGGGCCACCAAACTGGTCGCCAACATCCGCTGCGCTTGGGTGGACATGGCCTGAATATCCGTCAGGCAGACATGGGTGGGGTAGGGAAACAGCCGGATGGCAATTTCGCCCAAATCTTCGGCGTAGTCCCCAATCCGCTCCAAATCCCGCACCAACTGCATCCAGGCCCCCAACAGGCGCATATCCTGGGGTTCTACGGGGGCAGGGGTCATCATGCGCAGACATTCCACCTCAATCTGCCGGTAAAAGCGGTCAATTTGCTGGTCCAACAGAGGAATTTCCTCGGCAGCGGCCAGGTTGCGCTCAAACAGGGCCTGGTGGGACAGGCGAAAAGAATGTTCCACCAAAGCGCCCATACGCAGGACGTTTTGTTCCAGGTGACGCACCTGCCGGCGAAAAGAGGGAGGGTTGCCAGGGGAGGGGATCAAAGTAAAGGTGTGAAAAAGCGTATGTTAACCGGATTCCTATCCCTTCAGTTGTAGCGTAATTCCTAAGGGTAAAGATGGCGTTAAGGGGACGGGGATTGGCTGCAGCAGCAAGTTCCCTAACGTACACTGGAGCCATCAGCATTTCCCAAGGGGACATGGGACGCACGGTACGCACCTTGCAGCAGTACAAACAACAGGGGCGCAAGATTGTGGGGGTGACCGCCTGGGATTATCTGCTGGCGGAAATTTTGGACCAGGCGGGGGTGGATGTGATCCTGGTGGGCGATTCCCTGGGAATGGTGGCGCTGGGGTATGAGACCACGCTGCCGGTGACGCTGGCGGAAATGATCCACCATGCCAAGGCGGTGCGACGGGGAGTGAAAGAGGCCCTGTTGGTCTGTGATTTGCCCTTTTTGAGCTATCACATCAGCGCGGCGCAGGCGCTCCAGAATGCCGGGCGCATCCTCAAGGCTACGGGGGTGCAGGCGGTGAAATTGGAGGGGGGGTCGCCGCAGGTGGTACAGACGGTAACGCGGTTGGTGCAGGCGGGGATTCCGGTGATGGGGCATCTGGGTCTTTTGCCCCAGGCGGTGCATCAGTTGGGGGGCTACCGGCAACAGGGAGGTACGCCGCAGGCGGCAGCTCTGCTTTTGGAGCAAGCCCTGAAGCTCGAAGCAGCAGGCATTTTCGCCCTGGTGCTGGAGCATATTCCTGACCCGGTGGCGCAAACCATTACCCAAAAATTGACCATTCCCACGCTGGGGATTGGGGCGGGCGGCGACTGCGATGGACAGATTCTGGTCACCGCGGATTTGCTGGGATTGACCGCACAGCCTCCCCCTTTTGTGCGACCTTTGGCGCGGTTACGTCAGGACATTACCCAAGCGGTGACGGCCTACGCCCAAGCTGTGCGGCAAGGGGAATTCCCTTAGCCACCTGTCGCTGCTTGGGCCAAAGTGTTAAGATTTTTTAATATTGGCGATGCGGGCGTGGGTATGGCGTTGGTTTCGGTGGCGCCCTGGTGGCGGTTGCAGTGTTTGTGGGAGGGGGAGGAAGAGGCCCTGCCGGTGGGGGTGCTGTCTCCGTGGTGGCGGTTGCTGTTGTTGAGCGATGGTTCTCTGACCCGGCATCTGCAGTTTATTACCGGGCGGGCGGTGGTGGTGCAGGTGGTGGATATGTCGCCGGTGGGGTGGGTGACAGACGGAGCACCCGCCGAGCTGCGGCAGATTGAGGGGCCGTGGGTGCGGCGGCAGGTGTGGTTGCAGACGGAGACGGGCGAACGGCTGGTCTATGCCACGTCTTGGTGGCCTGCGGCCTTGGTGGATCGGTATTTACAAAACCGGGATTGGCCAATTTGGACCAGTTTGCGGCAGTTGCGTTTGGAATTGTACCGGGACATCCGCCGTTTGTATTACGGGAACTGTGGGGAATTGGCGCAGGCGTTTGCCAGTCGTGGTCCGTTTTGGGGACGGCATTATCTTTTTTGGCACCAAGGGCGGCCCTTGACGTTGATTTATGAGGTGTTGTCGTCCCGGTTGAACCGTTATCTGGGGCCATCCCAACCCCCTGTCCCGGTGTCTTTTGAGGGCGATTCAGGGGGCGGGGGAGCCGAGCAGTTCGCTGACGGTCACGAACTCTAAACCCTTAGCCCGCAAAACGGCAATGACCTGTGGTAAGGCATCGGCGGTGCTGCTGTAGATGTCGTGCATCAGAATAATCGAACCGGCGCGGGCCTGGTCTTGTACTGTCTGGATAATCCGTTGCGGGTTGCGGTGTTGCCAGTCGCGGGTATCTACATCCCAAAGCACCAGGGATAAACCCAGTTGGGCCGCCAACTCTCTGGTCGTGCGGTCGAAATGGCCATAAGGGGGGCGCAAATACCGCGGACGGATGTCCACCTGTTGGCACACCAACGTCTGGGTGGTGGCAATTTCCTGGTGGACGGCGGCGCGGCTGAGGGTGACCAGGGAGCGGTGATTGGTGCTGTGGTTGGCAATTTCATGGGTTTCTGCCTGCATGCGCCAGAGCAATTGGGGGTTGCGGCGCGCCATCCGCCCTTGGACAAAAAACGTAGCTGGTACCCCTTCCTGCCGGAGAATGTCCAGAATCCGCCGGGTTTGCTTGGCATCGGGGCCATCGTCAAACGACAGCGCCACCCGCGGCAGATGGCCGGACCCGCGGTAATGCACCCGGCTTGGGGTGGGGGTGGGTGGGTCACTACAACTGGCAATGGGTGGCGCCACGGTCACTTTGCGGCTGTAGTAGGCCACCGGCTGGGTTCCCTGCCAGGCCTGGACCCGCAGCAACCGTTCTCCACCCCTACGCATGCGGGTCAACCAGCGGTATTCCGGCCCCGCCCCCGTCTGTTCTCCCAAAAATTCCTGGTCCAGCCACACGACCACCCGGCTGGCGTCTGGCACCTGGACGACCACCTCGTACATCCCTTGGCGCGGCAGGAGTTGCGCCTGCACCGGCACGCCCTGATTGGGTTGGTGGGGCATCCCCACAGGTGGCGCCGTCCGCAGCGCCCGCAAGACCTGGTAGGCCACCTGGGACAACCCGCGACAATTGTCCCCGGCCCGGTAGGCCGGCATTGCCACCGCCAATAGGTAGCGTTCCCGACCGGCCAGGATCACCCCACTGTCCACACAGTGCCTGCTGAGCACCCATCCCGGCTTGTGGCAGATGCGGGGCGTCCCTCCCAAGGCCGCCTTGACGCCCGCAGCAAAAAACGACGGTTCTGCCTGGCACAACAACTCGGTGAGCCACGCCGCGGTTGCCGTCGGGATGCGAAATTGTTCTGCCTCCCCCAACTCCGCATGCAGCACCACCCGCCGGATCGCTTCCGTCATTTCAAATAAATTGGCGCAATTGCCCTGCGCTGGACAGGTGCCATTCCCCCGTGCCCGGCGGGGCGGAATCACTTGCTGCCGCTGCCCCTGGCGCAGAATCAACCTTGGGCTGGTGTGAATATCTAGCATACCGCTGTACCCCCGTTGCAACTGGGTGGTGGGAAATCCCCGTTCTCGGGAAAGAAACTGTTGGTTCAGCCAGTCGAGGCCCACCAACTGCACCGTCAGGTCGTAGTCCAGATTGGAACTTTTCCGAATCGCCCGGTCAATGATCCGTTCGAGCGTATCTTGCAGCCGCGGCCAGACCACCGTCACCTGGCGGCTAAACCCCTGGGCGTGCACCCACTCCAAGGCCGCCACCGCAGGCAGAATTTTCACCGTCGAAGCGGGCCAAAACTGCTGGCTAAACGCCCCCAGTCCGGCTTCATAAAAACGATAGGCTGGCCGTCCCCCCACCCCCGGTTCAATCTGGGCGGCATAGACCGCAGTTCCCGGCGGCAAACCCCGCAACTGCTGGGCTAACCATTGCCGGTCCATCACCCGTTGGACACCCCATACCCAAGGCACAGGTGACTCCTGCGCCGCTGCCGGCTTTACCTTGGCTGGCCGCACAACCGACAGCGCGACCTGGGTATGGTGCCACCACCAGCCGCCGCCCAAACCACTGCCTAGCAACCCAAGACTCAACGGCAACACCCAACGGCGGGGACGGGCTGTGATTTCCCCCTGTCCCTGGGGCAGCCGTCGCCTCTTCCCTGGGGAGGTCAACCCCGGCCATCGCCACCTAGCCCACCACAGCGTTGCCATACGCCGCTCGTTCCTCACCCTTGGCAACCCGCACACGTGCCCCTCGCTGTGTAGCTGGTGTTTGAGGGGTGAGGCCGTACCAGCAAATTAAAAGCAAGTAAAGCAAACAAAGTAATACCCATATTGGGCAGAGACAAAGCGTTTAGGTGGGGGTGTAGTAGGCAGCTACATCGTCCAAAAGCTGGGGCAAAGCGAGTTGGGTACTCACCTGCACCTGGGGGTGACGCACTGTGACCAGCACTTGGGCGACCAAGGGACTCGGCCACAGATTGGGATTGCAAAACAACTCCAAAGCGACCGCCCCTGTATGCCCAAAATGCCATTCCGGGCGGGGAATGGGCTGTTGCCAGCTTTGTTTGAGGGTCTGCAAGCGTTGGGCCAGTGCCGCCGCTGCGGTCTGGTCAAAAGCCACCTGCACACACCCTTGGGGGACATGGAGAACCAGCATCCGTTCCGGCCTCTTGCAACCATGACGAAGGATTTTCCTCTGCCCTAGCGTACAATGCCAAGGTGACCTGGTTGCTGTGGCTGGATGGTCTGTAACCGTTGCCTATGACGGCTCGCTACCGCGCTGACTTGCTGGCTCTGCTTGCCGCTTTGGCCTACCAAGAGGGGGAATTTGTCCTCAGTTCGGGGCTGCCTAGTCCCTACTACATCAACTGCAAAACCGTTACCCTGCATCCCCAAGGGGCCTACTGGGTGGGGCATCTGTGCCGCGAGTTGCTGCGTCCAGAGACGGTGGCGGTCGCCGGATTAACGCTGGGCGCTGACCCCATCGTAACGGCAATTGCGGTGGTTTCTGCCCCCACAGCCCAGCCGGTCAGCGGTCTGATTATCCGCAAGACGCCCAAAGGCCACGGGGCGCGCAGCCAAATCGAAGGGCCGTTGCCCCCCCCAGGCAGTGCCATTACTGTCGTCGAGGATGTGGTCACGACCGGCCAATCCTTGGGCCTGGCGGTAACGGTGTTGCGGGCGGCGGGGTACCAGGTGACCCAGGGCCTTGCTCTCGTAGACCGTCTCCAAGGTGGCGCTGCTTATTTGGAACGCTTGGGCGTGCATTTGACCCCCCTATTTACCCTGCCGGAAGTGCAAGCCCATTACCACCAACAGTCTGCCCGTGCGCCGCAGCCCTAGTCATGCGATAATGGCAAACACCATCCAGGCATCCAGGAGGAAGCCATGGTAAGGGGAACCAGCACTGCGGTGGGCAATAGGCCGTCTCGTGATGCGTAACGAACCGCCGGAACTGTTGCAAAAACGCCTGTGGGTCCAAGGGCGTAAATTTCGCTACGAGATCAACCGTCTGCGCCTGCCCAACGGCACGGAAGGGGAATGGGAATGTGTGCGCCATCCGGGGGGAGCGCTGGCGGTACCGGTGACTCCAGAAGGGCAATTGGTGCTGGTACGGCAGTATCGGTTTGCGGCCCAGGGGCGGTTGCTCGAATTTCCGGCGGGGACGGTCGAGGGGGGCGAGGACCCCTTGACCACCATTCAGCGGGAACTGCAAGAGGAAACCGGCTACCAAGCCCATACCTGGCGCTCCCTGGGGCAATTTTTCCTGGCGCCTGGCTATTCCGATGAGGTGATCTATGCCTACCTGGCGACGGATTTGGCCCCCTTGGCCCACCAACCCCGGCGGGATGTGGACGAGGATATGGCGGTGGTGTTGCTGTCGCCTTTAGAATTGCAAGCGGCCATTGACCGGGGCGAGGGCGTAGATGCCAAAACCATTGCCAGTTTCTTTTTGGCGCGCCGGGTTTTGGGCATGGGAGATTTTAAGGAAGTTTGAAAACTGCGGGGGCTGGCAGGAACCCTGATACCCTATAATCGTTAACCTACACGCGCGGGCTTATGGTGCAAATTAACGCTGTTTTAATTTTCGCCTTCTGTTTGGCACTGGTCTTTTTCAGCTTGCAGAATATGGAACCGGCCACGGTGCATCTGGTGATCGGCTCTTATAGCGTCACCTATCCGCTGGCGGTGGAATTGATTATTGCCATGGGGGTCGGGGCAACCTTGGCCTGGTTGTTCGGCATTTGGAACCAGTTTCAACGGTGGTTGATCGCCCGGCGGGAATTGCGGCGGCGGGACCAGAAAATTGCGGCGCTGGAAAAAGATATTGCCCAATATCGTCAGCAACCTTCCCTGCCCAGTCCGGTGGAGGAAACCGCCCGTTAATGACTCGGTACGTGGGGCTGGTTGCCGCCGGAGAAGGCGGCTTGGTGATTCACCTATTGGCCCAAGCGGACACCAACGGTTGGGTTGCCGTACCCGCCCAGGTGATCCCCGCTCCCCCCCACCTGACCCCCGGCAGTTTGGTCTGGGTCGTGGGAGAAACCTGTCTGCCCTTGACCCCTCCCTCCCTTCCCCAACTCCAAACCCTCTTGAATGTGCAGACCTCCCTGGTAGCGCAACAACGGCGACAACTGGAGGACCGCGTTCCCTGGCTAGAAGAACAACACCGCCATTACCAAACCCAAATCGCCCAATGGGAACAAACCCACCAAGCCTGGCAACAACACCAAACCACCCTCGGCCAACTGCGGGGGGAACTCAACCGCCGTCGCGCCCTCATCCAATTCCTCGAACAACACCTCCAAGACTACAACGACCTACTCCAACAGCAGCAGTACCTGGTGCAGTACATCCTCGCCCAACGGTTTAGCCCAACGGGCGACCCACCCCTCCCTGCCGAGCTTGAGGCCCTGCTGTCTCGCCTTGTCCAGCAAGCTGCTGTACTGCAAAACCACCTTGCCCAACGCCGTACCCTTAACCGGCATCCCCCCGACGTTTACCTGCGCGCCCTGGCCCGCCAGCAACAGGCCTACCAAACCGACCAACTCCTGTGGCAGCAACTTTGTCAGGAACTCACCCACCTCCTGCAGCAGACCGGCTATCCAGCGCCCCCCGGTTGGGACTGGTTCCAAACGGAAATCCAAAACCACTGGCAGCGCAGCCAAGCCCTCTACACCCAGCAAAAAACCTACCTGCAACAGGAACAGGCCGACCTGCAAGCTTTAGAAGCCCGTCTCGTCCGCGAAGAGCAAACCGCCCAAGAACTCAGCCAAGCCCTAGCCGCCCACCAGCGCGCCTGGGAGCAAAGCAGCCAGGAATACTCCCGTTGGCAGGCCATCTATACCCTGCAAAAGGAGCTACTCGACACCCTGGCCGACCTACTTCAGCAAGCGCAAGCCCAGGTACAGGAACTGCAAACCCAAACCCCCTGTCCTGCCCAGCTCAACTCTGTCGGCGTCGGCGAATGGCTACTCAAAGCCCTGTGGGGTTGCCTTAGCGCCCAGTGGGAACCCACCGCCGGTGCTGTCCCCTTCTTAGAAGGTTTATCCGCCGAAGACGCCCGCATCGTCTTGCAAACGGGCACCTATGCCACCTACCAACCCGGCGAACCCCTGATCCAAGCCCACGACCTCGGCCAGGAAGTCTATGTCATTCAAAGCGGCCTGGTCGAAGTCCGCAACCCCCAGGGAGATACCATTGCCCTGTTGGGGCCAGGACGCATTGTCGGGGAAGTCGCCTTCATTACCGGCGCCCGCCGCACCGCCAATGTCATTGCCCTCAGTCCCACCCAAGCCGTCATCCTCAATCACAGCGCGATGGAACACCTGACCCAGCATCACCCCCAAGTCGCGGCCAAAGTTTTGCTCAATCTTTCCCGGCTGGTGGCCCAACGCCTAGGGCGCCATTAAACCGCCCGGCCACGATGCGCCCAACCCACCGCCTCGCTAATCGTCCCCAGATTGAGTGCCGTCAATCGTTCCACCAAACCCTGCAAAATGGCCTTAACCACCCCTGGCCCCTGATACACCCAACCCGTGTACATCTGTAACAAACAGGCCCCCGCCGCAATTTTTTCCCAAGCATCTGCCGCGCTGAAAATTCCCCCCACCCCCACAATCGGTAATCGCCCCTGCGTCTGTTGATAAATGAAATGAATGACCTCCGTCGAACGCCGGGCCAAAGGACGACCACTCAGCCCCCCCTTTTCCTGGGCCTGCGCACTTTTTAAGCGCGGGCGATTCGTGGTTGTATTTGTGGCAATCACCCCCGCCAACCGATAGGTCATCACCAAATCCACAAGCGCCGCAATCGCCTCATCCGCCAAGTCCGGGCTAATTTTTAACAGCAGGGGTTTGGCCCCGTCATTTTCTGTTTGTAACGCCGCTAAAATGGGTTCCAACAGTGCCTTTGCCTGTAACTCCCGCAGGTTGGCCGTATTGGGAGAACTCACATTAATTGCGAAGTAATCGCCATAGTTTTTTAAGCAGCGAAACCCGTACACATAATCCCGCCAGGCCTGGTCTAAAGGAGTATCTTTCCCCTTTCCCAAATTAATCCCCAAGGGAATGCGACGTTTTGCCAATTCCGTATCTAACCGCTTTTTGAGGTGTGCTACCCCCTGATTATTAAAACCCATACGGTTAATAATTGCCTGGTCTAGCGACAAACGAAACAAACGGGGTGGGGGATTTCCCGGCTGGGGTTGCGGCGTAACCGTACCCAATTCGGCAAACCCAAATCCAAAATCCGCCCACCAATCCCAGGCCAAACCATCCTTATCAAAACCAGCCGCCAATCCCAAGGGGTTGGGAAAATGACAACCCCAAAGTTGTTGATGTAATGCTAAGTGATTATAAGTACATCGCTGATGAATAAATTGCCTTAGTCCCTGGTGTGCTTGCCACCGATGCAATTGCTGAATCAGGGTGTTATGGAGCCATTCTGGGTCAAACCTAAAAAGCCAGGGACGCACCAACCAGGGGTAAATGTTCATCGCAAAGCAATCGGGAATTCAGCAGCTACAACGTCACTATAGCAATTCCAATTCAGTTTTGCCTAGGGGTTATAGCAATATAAATGAAATAATTTGTGACCGGAAGTTCTACAGAGCTAAAGGACAGAGGTGCTAGCCCTGCAACCTATATTCTCAAGAGGAGTTAAAATTCCCATATCAGAGCTATGATTCTCCCTTGGCTATTGCTGAATTCAGGTAGGATTTACCCGGCAAAATTCAGCAGAAAAAAATTTCATATTTCTCGCCAGAAACCCCCTGTTTTCTACGAATGTGCACGCTACTCTTCGGTTCACAATGTTGCCAACCTTTCGACCCACGCCAGTTGCTTGGGTAGGCACACCGTCTTGACGTCATAATGCGCCCGGACAAAGGCACGGGCGTTCGCCCCCAACCGCTGTCGTTCCGCCGGGTCATCCAAAAGGCTGCAAACCTCATTGGCCAGCCCACCCACGTCGAAGAAATTGACCAGCCGCCCCGTTTCCCCATGCCGGATGGCTTCGTGCAGGGGTGGGGTATCGCTGGCAACAATGGCACAACCCGCGCTCATGGCCTCCAGCAAACTCCAACTCAGCACAAACGGGTAGGTGAGATAGACATGGACGGTGGAAAGTTGTAACAGGGCAATGAAGTACTTGTAAGGTACATTGCCCAGAAAATGCACCCGCGCCCAATCCCGGTCGGGAATCTGCGGCCGCACTTCATCGCAAAAAATCTGCCGCCAACTGCGCTGCCCATACCGTTGCGGGTCGGGGGGCGGGCCGTAGCTCACCCCACTGCCGCCGACAATCAACACCCGCGCGTTAGGGCGACGGCGGAGGATTTCCGGCAGGGCGCGCATGAAGATGTGGTAGCCCCGGCACGGCTCCAGGTTGCGGTTGACAAAGGTAATCACCTCATCTTTGCGGGTGAGGGTGAATTTTTGACCGCTCTGGGTAAAAAGGGTCAGCGAAACGTTCGGGTTGGGGGTAATGGCTTCGGTGTCAATGCCATCGTGAACTACGGTGATTTTCGACCGAAAGGGTTCAGGAAACGTGCTGGCCTGCCAGTGGGTGGGTGAAATACCAGCTTCAGCCACCTCAAAATGTAGTATGTGGTTTAGGTTTTTTAGCCGTACCAGACAAGCTTCGCTGATGTCGTAGTTAGCAAACTCTGGGTCAAAGTCTAAAGTAGCTTTCTGGTCAAAAAATTCACAGTAGATACCCAGCTTTGCCTGCGGCCATACCTCCTTGACAAAAAGGCTTACACCCCAGCCAGGATGGGCAATAACCGCATCGGGCACAAATCCCTGGGCTTTTAACTGCAAGGCAGCGCGAAAGCAGGCTTCTGCGCGGATTACCCTCGCCTCCAAGTCACTCACCCAGGGGTGGATGCCAGGGGTAGGGTTGCGGTTTGCTTCATAAGGTACGACCTGGACGCCCTGCCACTTGGTAGCAGACACTTTTTGCATGGTCATCCCCACCACCCTATACCCCTGAGCCACCAAGGCAGGCGCCAGAAATTTG
>NZ_JBRCEP010000012.1:0-33799 GCF_053491055.1 Gloeomargarita sp. | reverse complement strand
CCCCAACCCTTCCCACACCCCCACCGCCAGCACCACCGACGAAAGCACCACCAAAAAAACCCCCAGCAAAGCCAGCCACAGCACGCTCAACTCCGCCTGCAGGGAACGCAACAGCAGCAAAGAGGGCGCTGGCACCGGCGTCTCAGTCCCCACCCCCCGCTGCCGATTCACCGTTTGGGTCAAACCAGGCAACAAAAACCCATCCAACACCTGCCCCAACCCGCACAGCCCCAGGGTAAACAACCACAACAACCCCAGAACAATCTGCCCCAAGTACAAACGATGCAAGCCACACAACCCCACAAACCCCAAAGCCCACAGCAGATAAGCCGCAACCAACGAACGGGGTTCCTGAGCAGTCACTGGCTTTGGCGGCAACGGCTGCCACCAATAGGTTTCCCCAAACTGCCGCACCGCCTGGTCGCTAACCACCCCCTGCTGCAACCAGGCATCTAAACCCGCCAGCAACTGTTCTGACAAATGCGGTACAGAAAGTTTACATTGCACAGTTGTTGTCAACATACCTGCTTCTTCCCAGGCAGCGATCCCCGTGACCAGAGGGATCATTTGTGTCGCGGTCATCGCCTGTAGGGTCAAATCCGTCTCGCCTTTTTGTTGGATCAATAGGGTCAACCTTGCCCCTTGCAGCAACCCCCGCGCCTGCCAATCCGCCAACCCTGCGGCCAACAGCGCCAGCGTAGATGGGGAGAATTTCAGTACATACCCTGGGGGTGCTTGCATCGCCAGCAAGAAAAAAACTAGATCAAATATAAACGAGAGAAAGTTGATAAAAAATACCCAGAACCACCCAGCACTTGCCGAGGGAGTATTTGCCAATCATATCCCCATCTTAAACAATTATGGGACAAACATTTTGGGAATCATTTGTGCGCATATCTTTCCTAGTAATAACCGTTTTAATATCCGAAAAATATAGCTAAGCATACAAAGATTGATATGCTATGGGCGCTGGACGTAGCCCCACCCAGAATCTTCAGGCGACAACCTTAACCTACCTAGCTATAACCGGGATAAAATCCCCAATGATTTCAGAGTAGATGTATAGCCCAATCATGTTGAAACCTGCCACGAAAGTTCATAAATTCAAGTCAGACCAAATGCTTAATGAGAAAATTTTGTTGTAAATGAGCAGTGGTGTGGAACTCTGCAATAAACTCTGCAATAAAAGCTCGTCAATTCGCGTCCGGCAAAATGCTTGCTGAGAAAATTTTTAGTTATAAATAAAAGTTCATCCCCTAAATGACAACGCTTTGTCTCATCAGGTTAGATGCACATTCTGGCACCAACCCTCAAAATCTTAAGATTCAACACTTCTGGTAAATGAGAATTCAGCTTCTCCATGACAATGCTTAGTGTCATGAGGCGAGATGCACATCGTGGCACAGACCCTCAAAAAATCTTAAGATTCAAAACCTCTGAATCATCTACCCCTAAGAACGACCAATTCCGGCAACGGCTGGGTTATTTCTCGGTAGCCCCAAACAGGGGGCACACCATTTCTGTTGCCGATTCTCGGCCCCGTCCGTGCGCCATCGCGCCTATATTCTGCCAGTGTCCACCCCCAAAAACATTGCAATTGAATTGCGCGCTGCCATCGCTGGAGGGCCTCCCTCTGTTTGATTCCCCATCCACCCCCGCCCTGGGATTGCTATAGTTAGGAAGGCGTTTTCCCACCGGGCCAATGCCTTTTGCCTACGCTGGAAAAACTGCTTTGGTAACAGGGGCATCCACCGGCATTGGCGCCGTTTTTGCCAGGGAATTGGCCCAACGCGGCTGTTCCCTGATTCTCACCGCCCGCAGCGCTGACCGCCTGACTACCTTGGCAGCAGAATTACAAAACCAGTATAAAATTCATACCCTTGTGCTCCCGGCGGATTTGTCCCAACCGGCGGAAGTGGCGACCCTCATTCGCACCATTCAGGAGCAACGTCGGCCCGTTGAAGTTCTGGTCAACAATGCCGGATTTAGCACCTGCGGGGCCTTTCATACGATTGATCCGGCTCAGGAGGCGGCCCTGATTCAGGTAAATGTGGCGGCGGTGGTGGCGCTGACCCATGCCTTTGTGCCGGAGATGGTGGCGCGCCGGGAGGGTCTGGTGATCAATGTGGCCTCGGTGTTGGGGTTTTACCCGCTCCCTTACCAGGCGGTGTATTCGGCCAGCAAGGCCTTTGTCCGCGCCTTGACGGAAGCGCTCTGGGCGGAATACCAGGGAACGGGGGTGCGCTTTTTCGCCCTATGTCCTGGCCCGACGGCGACGGAGTTTTTTCAGCGCATGGGGCGGGACTTGCGGATGCAGAAAATGACCCCGGCGGCGGTGGTGCAGTACGCCTTGCGGGCCGTCGAACGGGACGTGCCCTGGGGGATTCCCGGCTGGCAAAACCGTCTGTTGAGCGGCCTACTACCAGCGGTGCTGCCCCGCCCCTGGTTGCTCCACCAATTAGCCCGCGTGAGCCGCCGCCTCTACGGTATCCGGGCTTAGGCCCAGCCGTTGCCACACCCGCTGGAGCATGGCGCTAATTCCGGCACCGGTGACGGCAGAAATCACACAGACCGGATTGTGTAGCGACAAACGATGGACAACATCCTGAAGGCTGTCAGGGTCAGACAGACTGTCAATTTTGTTGAGCACGATCAATTCCGGGCGCTGCGTCAGGGGTTGCCCCAGTTGGGGGGTGTACTGGGCCAATTCCTGGCGGATGGTGTGGTAATCGGCCACCGGGTCGGGCGCTGTGACGTCCACCAGATGAAGGAGCAGGCGGGTGCGTTCAACGTGGCGCAAAAAGTCGAACCCCAGCCCGACCCCCGCATGGGCACCGGCAATCAGTCCGGGAATGTCGGCAAACACGGTGCCGTCCCCCTGGGGATTGGCGACGACGCCCAGATTGGGCACCAGGGTCGTAAACGGGTAATCGGCAATTTTGGGTCGGGCGGCGGAAATGCGGCTAATCAGGGTGGATTTGCCCGCGTTGGGTAAGCCGATAATGCCCACCTCGGCCAAGAGTTTCAACTCCAAGCGCAGGCGACGGAATTCCCCCGGTAGCCCTGGCAGGGCATAGGCAGGCGCCCGGTTGTGGTTGCTCAGAAAATGGCGGTTGCCCAAGCCCCCTTTGCCCCCGCGCGCCACAACCACCGTTTGCCCAGGAGTGACCACATCAGCGATCACAGCGCCGGTTTCGGCATCGGTAATCAGCGTGCCGCAGGGCACGGGAATCACGCAGTCTTTGCCGTTGGCGCCGGTGCAGTTATTCGGCCCGCCCCGCTGCCCATCGCCTGCGGCAAAATGCCGTTGGTAGCGAAAATCCAGCAGGGTGGTGCGCCCGGTTTGCGCCTGCACCAGCACGTCCCCGCCTTTGCCCCCATTGCCACCTGCTGGCCCCCCGGCAGGCACGTATTTCTCCCGGCGAAAAGCGACGATGCCATCCCCGCCTTTGCCCCCCTGGACGGTGATTTCCGCTTGGTCAATAAACTGCATCGCAACTTTTGGCTGGTTTGTGATAAAATCCAAATTCGAGTGCAGGTGCTAAGAGAAATTTTAGGGGAATAGACGGATTCATGGTGAAACTGCGGTTGAAGCGTTACGGGCGCAAGGGACAGGTGTCCTACCGGATTGTGGCGGCGCCGGCGCTGGCCCGGCGGGATGGACGTGCTTTGGAGGAAGTGGGTTTTTACAATCCCCGTGTGAGTGACCCGACGCAACGCACCCGTTTGAATGTCCCGGCGATTATCAAGTGGCTGAAGCAAGGGGCGCAGCCGACGCCGACGGTTCGCAGTATTTTGGAAAAGGCGCAGATTTTTGACCAGCTCCATGCCTGATTACGAGGGACTGATTCGCTACTTGCTTTCCCCCATGCTGAGTCACCCGGAGCAGTTGCGCACGCATCAAGAGGTGTTGGCCGGTGGCGTGTGGGTGCGTTTGGCTTTGGCGGATGCGGACCGCGGGCGGGTGTTTGGGCGGGGCGGACGCACGTTGCAGGCGATTCGCACGGTGATCCAGGCGGCGGCGCAGGCGGCAGGGCAAAATTGTCATTTGGATATTTACGGTTTGAATGCGACGGCGGAACGGGCCGAACGGACTCCGGCGCGCTCCCGGCGAGGAGGTGGCCGCTGACTGTTCCCCAAACCCAGCGGGTGGTGCCCCTGCCGGATGGGGTGAGCGCGGTGGCGCTGGGGGGGGTTGGCGAGGCCAATTTGCGCTATCTGCACCAGGTGCTGGGGGTGCAAGTGGTGTTGCGGGGGCAGGAGTTACACCTGGTGGGTGGGGAACCGGCAGTCAACCGCTGTCTCCAGGTGGTCACGGCTTTGGCACCGCTTTGGCAACGGGGGCAACCGGTGACGGCGGCAGATATTGATGCGGTGTTGGCGGCTCCGAACCCGGAATTGGTAGCGCAGATGCACCGGGAGGTTTTGGCGCATAACCGACGGGGGGAGGCCATTTGTGCCCGCACGTTGGGGCAATGGCAGTACATTCAGGCGATTCGCACCCATGAAATTACCTTTGGCATTGGCCCGGCAGGGACGGGGAAAACCTATTTGGCGGCGGTTTTGGCAGTGCAGGCGTTGCAAAACCAAGAATGTGAGCGGTTGATTCTCACCCGGCCAGCGGTGGAGGCGGGGGAAAAGTTGGGGTTCTTGCCGGGGGATATGCAGCAAAAAATTAGCCCCTACCTGCGGCCGTTGTACGATGCGCTCTACGACCTGATCGAGCCGGGACGGATTCCCCAGTTGCTGGAGCGGGGGGTGATCGAGGTGGCTCCCTTGGCCTATATGCGGGGGCGCACCCTGAACCGGGCGTTTATTATCTTGGATGAGGCGCAAAACACCACGCCGGGGCAGATGAAGATGTTACTGACGCGTCTGGGGTTTGGCTCGCGCATGGTGATTACGGGGGACATGACCCAGGTGGATTTGGACCCGCGGCAGGCTTCGGGCTTGGCGGTGGCGGTGCAGGTGTTGCGGGGGGTGCCGGGGATTGGTTTTTGTCAGTTGACGGCGGCGGATGTGGTGCGGCATCCCCTGGTGCAGCGGATTGTCAGTGCCTACGAACGCTACGAGCAGTGGGAGCGGCAGGCTCAGTAGGGGCTGACTTCCAGGGCGCCCGACCGACGAAATACAACCCGAAAGTCCGCAACCGGTGGCCCAGATTGGCGGAGTTTTGCCAGGGGTAACCGCGGTTCTTCCCCGGTCGGCGGGTCCAAGGGGGTAAACTGCACCACCTGTCCCTGGGCATTCACCCACACCCGAAAGCTCAGGTCCTGGGAGATGGGTTCCTTCCAGGCGGCGTCAATGGCATCGTACAGCCGAATGAGCAGGCGGCTGCGCTCGGTGGTGCTCAAGGGGGGCAAGGCGGTGGGCTTCGCAGCAGGGGTTGGGCTGGGTTGGGGACTGGGCGTGGCCGTCGGTGACACGCTGGGCGCAGTTTCCCGCAGTTCCCGGGGGGGTTCGATTTTGGGAGCGGGAATCAGCGCCAACGCCATCGCCGCCGCCGACAGGGTCACCAAACCCACCCCGGCGGGCACGGCCTGTTGGGACAGTTTCACCGTGCGGGGTATGCGGGGCACCAAGTTCACGTGCCAATCCGGCAGGGTTTGGGGGTCGCTCATCCCCTGGTCACAGGCTTCCAGCAGGTCAAAAAGCTGAATGGTGGTCAAATCCAACTGCACCGGTTCGCGACCATCCTGCAACAGTTCAGGATGCACCCGCAGGCGATGGTGGTGGTGGGAAACCGGTTCCAGGGCGACAGGTCCGGCTGGCTGCACGGGCCGAGGTTCCCGATGGCTAAGGAACAGTTGGACGTATTCGCTCACCGTGCGGGATAACTGTTCGAGCAGTTCGCTGCCCCCGCGCATCGGTTGTTCCAGCCCCGGCAGATAACATTCCATCTGGATCAGCACCGCCAAGGCCCCCCCCGCTGGCGCGCTAAACCCTTCCAAAATCAAGGTGCAGTGGGGCAACCGATATTCCCGCACCAGCGCACTCATAGCACGTCCCCGCTAAACAAACTGGCCCAGAGGCGTTGCGCCCCACAGGTGCCCGTGCAAAACAGCAATTGGTGCAGTAGGTCCATCGCCAGCAAATTCAGCCGGTCATCGTCCCGATAAATTTGCAGCCGTTCCCGGTGCAGGTTCATCCGTTTGCGGAAATGGGTGCGAAACCGTTGGCAATAGTCATCCAAGCGGGGGTGGTGGCGCAGGTCAACCCCATGCTGTTGCAGTTGTTCGTCCGCCAGCAGCAATTGGCGGATCAAAATCGTCAGCCGTTTCGCCAAATACACCAGCACCAGCACCAGGGCACGGGCTTGGTCGAGGGTCAACAGACGGCGGTTGTAGGCGCGGCGCAAGGGGTTGGCCGCCCGCAACTGCCAGAGCGTCACCCGATTGGGAATCACACTCACCAAAGCCAACTCCTTGACCACCATCATCATCATCTCCGCCCCGGTAAAATCCAACGCTTCCACCGCCAGCAATAACAAATCCAACTTGCCCGCCACCACCGGGGGACACAGCCCTTGCGCCGGCGGGGGTTCCGGGTCGGGCAAAAGTTGCAGCGCCAAAGCGCCCTCACTTGCCTGGTCAGCGGTCGGCGATTGGGTCATCATGGGCAAGTTCCTTTAGGCACCAATGTATCAGTTTAAGGGAACCACAGGAGGGCAAGCCGCACAGCCTTGCCTCATTCAGGGCAAAATAACCCCATAAGAGACGCCAAAGTTCACCCCTTGGTTGCCATGTCCATGCTCGCGGTTGTGCTCACCACGCCTGGGGAACCGGAAGCCTTGCAACTTGAGCGCCTGCCCCGGCCTGAAATCCAGTTTCCCCACCAGGTCCTGGTGCAGGTCAAAGCCGCCAGCATTAACCCCATTGACACCAAACTGCGGCGGCGGGGGATGCTCCTGCACCCAGGGCAACCGGCCATCCTCGGCTGTGATGGCAGCGGCGTGGTGGTGGCCTGCGGTGACCAGGTGACCCAAGTGCAACCCGGCCAAGCAGTGTACTACTGTTACGGCGGCCTCGGCGGCATGACCGGCAGTTACGCCGAATACATTGTCCTGCCCGAAACGGCCCTGGCGCCCAAACCCGAACGGCTGAGTTTTGTGGAAGCGGCGGCCTTGCCCTTGGTGGGGATTACCGCGTGGGAAGCCCTGTTTGACCGGGGGCAGGTGCAAGGGAGGGAAACAGTGTTAATTCATGGGGGCGCTGGGGGAGTCGGGCATATTGCCGTGCAATTGGCCAAACAGCGGGGTGCGCGGGTGTTGACCACGGTCAGTTCCCTGGAAAAAGGCAAACTGGCGCAGGCGTTGGGGGCCGATGGCCTTGTGTACTACCGGGAAACCCCTTTTGTCCAGGCCGTGCTGTACGAAACCCAAGGGCAAGGGGTGGACTATGCTTTGGATACGGTAGGGGGGGAAACCTTTCACCAAACCCCGGCAGCCGTGCGCTACTACGGTCGCCTGGTGACCCTGCTGCAACCCCCACCGACGGGACAAGGCTGGGAAGTGGCCCGCCAACGCAACCTAACCATCGGCTATACCCTCATGCTCACGCCGCAAACCGCCAATTTACCGGTGCATCAGGTGCGGCAGACCCATATTTTGCGGGAACTGGCGGCCTGGGTGGATGCGGGACGTTTGACCGTGACCGTCGCCCAGACCTATCCCCTGGCCGAAGTTGTCCAAGCCCATCGCCAACTGGAACAGGGGGGCTTTGGCGGCAAACTGGTTCTCACAATCGGTGCGTAGCCGGTATTTAGCGTTTGTGAACTATCATTAGGGCCAACCCATTACACATTTCTCGCACAAGCCAGGCATGCCTCTAAAAAAGACTTACCGCCGTGCGAGCGTCAAACAAGAAGAGGTGCAACGAAAACGACGAGCTTGTTGTTAAGAAGTCAGGGATATGCCGTGGCGAATTTGATTGCTCCCGACCAGATTGGGGTGTGGGGCGTAACTCGGCGTTGACGCGTCAGAAATATAAGGGGGAAAGGCATAGGGTTATTGGAGTGACTTCCTGGAGGAGGGTAGTCGGCGGTCGCGTCATGAAGGGGGGAGAAAGAAAGGGGATTTTTTGGCGTTTTTGCAAAGCAAGTTAGGTCCAAAGTTAGATACGAGGAAAGTTGTGATTGTGGGTAACTTAAATATCCATAAACGTCGGGAAGTCGCGGGATTGATGAGGGGGACAGGTGCGCCAATTCTATCCCTGCCTGTGTATGCACCGGCATTGCATCCTATGGCGATGATATAGCCGGTGTTGCAGCCTTTTATGCGACAGTTTTCCAGAATTGGGAAGTTCCATCCTGCTTTCGAAGTTGGTTTGCGCAGGGTTGTTACTGTACCCCTTAATCCTTGAACAGGCTGTAAGCCGAACTGAATTGGCAACAGAGGTCGCAGGGGCACCGCCCCCGTACTTGGTTTTGGACGATTTCTGTTGGTTAATCGAGGAGGATGTGCGGCTTGACCCTGAAACTCTCATCAGCGTTGGTGAATGCGTAAAACCTCATGCAATCGAGTAAAATTTAGTCGGTTGTGGCTTTTTTCTGGGCATTTGCCGACCGCAATGGTCAACCCGGCACCTGTGTATCTCCATCTGCAATTCAACACCCAGGAATTGTGGCTGGGGGCGATGCGACCGCTGGCTCTGTTGGGACGCAACCCCACCGGCGACCTGGTGGTGGACAATGGCTACACATCCCGGAAACACGCGTGCATTGAATACCGCCAGCAGCAGTTTTATCTGCGGGATGACAGCCTCAATGGCACGTTTGTCCGCCTGGGCGATACGCAGCAGGTGGTGCATATCCAGGGGGAGGAGCTTCTGCTGGGGGAGTGGGGCGAAATTAGTTTGGGATGTCATTTTGACGCAGACCCCCAGGATGTGATTCGGTTTCGGCGCACGACCCATTTGCCGGCGCATCTGGCCGCCCAGGCGGAGACGGCTACCCTGCCGGGGGAGGATACGCTGGCGGTGGTTCCCCTGGCCCGCCGACCCATAACCCAGATTCCCCCGGAACTGCAATTGGTGCCGGTGTTGGAATCGTTGGTGGAGGAGTTGGTGCTTGTCCTCAACCCGGAAGGCATTATTTGTTACCAAAACCCGGCCCTGGCCCAAGTGCTGGGCAAACCGCTGGCGGAAGTGTTGGGGCAGGATTTTTTGCACTTTGTCCATCCCGAAGACCGGCAGCAGTTTGTGGACAGTTACACCCAGGCCTTGTTGCACCATCCCCAGCCCCCCCTGACCGTGGTCGGTCGTCTGCCAGGGGAGCGGCAGGCATGGCAGTCCTATCGCTTTACGGTGCGTCCGTTGCCCCCGACGGCAGGTATGGAGGGTTTATTGCTGACGGCGGCTCCCCCCCAGGCCGGTCCGCCATCCCAGCCCCACCTGATCCGGGGGCGTTATGCCCTGGAGCGGATCTTGGCTGCCGGCAGTTTTTGTACCACCTACTTGGGGCGGGACACCCAGCGACCGGGGGAACCCCGTTGTGTGATCAAGCAGCTCCAGGTGCATCCGCACGACCCGCAGGTGTTGGCGACAGCACGGCGGTTATTTGCCACCGAGGCGGCCACGTTGGAACGGTTGGGGCGCCATGACCAGATTCCCCTGCTGTTGGCCTATGTGGAAGAGAATGAAGCGTTTTACATCATTCAAGACTTTATCGAGGGGCAACCCTTGAGTCGGGAATTGGGGCCAGGAAAGCTGTGGGCGGAACAGGATGTGGTCTGGTTGCTGTGGGAATTGTTGATGATTTTGGATTTTCTCCAGAAGCACAAGGTGATTCACCGGGACATCAAGCCGGACAATATCATTCGGCGGACTCTGGACCGGAAACTGGTGCTGATTGATTTTGGGTCGGTCAAGGTGTTGCCTTCGGCGCTGTCAGGCGAACTGCACCGGCCCAAGGTGACGGTGGCGGTAGGCACACCGGGCTATATGGCACCGGAGCAGGCCTGGGGACAACCGAACCTGACCAGCGACCTGTATGCGGTGGGAGTGATTGCGGTGGAGGCATTAACGGGTCAGTCGCCCCAGACGTTGCCCAAAATCCCCAACACCAACCACTTGGATTGGCAGGGGCAGGTGCGCTGTGGGGCAGCATTACGCGAGGTTTTAGCCGGGTTGCTGGCGGTGGATTGGCAGCGGCGGTTTCCCTCGGCCCGGGTGGCTTTGAAAAAAATTGAGACGCTGTTTGGCCCGCCCCCCCGCAGTACGGATTTTCTCTAAAGGGCGTGCTAAATCCCCGCCCCATCCCAAAATTCGTCAATGGCCCCCTGTTGGGCAGCTACCGTCACCGCTGGGGTTTGGCCTTGGCGCAGAGCCATTATTTGCCGTTCCAATTCCTCAATCCGATCCACCAACACCCGAATCGCCTGGGCTTCCGAATCCGGCAAACGGCCATGCTCTAGGGGTTCCACCGTGGCATCCTTGCAGATCAAGCGCCCAGGCACCCCCACCACCGTGCAGTGGGACGGCACGGAGCGCAACACCACCGAACCCGCACCCACCCGCACATGGTTGCCGATGGTAATGTTCCCCAACACCTTAGCCCCGGCGCCCACAATCACGTGGTCCCCCAAGGTGGGGTGCCGTTTGCCCTTTTCCTTGCCCGTCCCCCCCAGGGTCACCCCCTGGTAAAGCAGACAGTAATCCCCAATCACCGTGGTTTCGCCGATCACCACCCCCATCCCGTGGTCAATAAAAAAGCCCTTGCCGATCTTGGCCCCTGGGTGAATCTCGATACCCGTCAGGAACCGGGCCAGGTGGGAAATCAGCCGGGGAATCAAGGGCAACCGCCACTCGTACAAAGCGTGCGCCAACCGATACAGCAACACCGCATGCCAACCGGGGTAACACAACAGCACCTCCAGGGGGTTGCGCGCCGCCGGGTCCCGCTCGAAAATAATCTGAAAATCACTGATCAGCGTTTCTAACACCCGCATGGCTCCTAGAACGATGGGTCGGGATCGCCTCTATCATAAAGGATGGCCGCCACTTTCCCTTGTGCGGCACCGGGATTTGCGTTACAGTCAAAGGGTACAACAGGCAACTTACCCAAAGGTTTGGCGATGAACTCTGACGCTTCCATTTTACCCGGTTCCCCCGTGCGGGTGGTCAATCCAGGGGACATGTATTACGGGTTTCAAGGGCAGGTGCAACGCATCACCGATGGCCGTGCTGCTGTGTTGTTTGAAGGGGGAAATTGGGATAAATTGGTCACGTTCCGGCTGGAAGATTTGGCGCCGGCCGATGCTACCAAGAAATGACTAAGTGGAATGGTGTCATCAAAAACAGGGCGAATACGTGGCGAACCATGTGTCCTTGTCTCGCTTTCGCCCACGGTTCACCCCTTGCACCAAAGCCTCTCCGGCTCACGCTACACGGCAATCTGGGGCAGTGAGGGTCAAGTATTCCATTCCCCCTAGGAATTAGAGGTTATGGGGAGCCTACCGAAACTGTATTGCCGTGAAAGATTGTCAGCAAGTGGTAGAAAATAGGTGTTTGTTGCCGCGGATGATTGAGCCCTCAACAGTGTTGCATCTGCCAATTTTGAGGGTTTGTGCCGACATGTGCATCCAGCCTAATGATCCAAAGTCATCGAGGAGCTGCATGCTGATGGATAGTCGTCTCGCGAGAAAATGCCACACTTTAAGGCACTAATAATCCCTTCATCCCCTTCTCGGACAGGGTTGACAGGTAAAGGGCGAATGTCGCAAACTTGTTTGCAACGACTATATAACCAATTTTCATTAAGCATTTTGCCCGACGTGAATTGATGAACTTTTGTTGCAGCGTGATCAACCTACCCAGGCCACCAGGCAGCAGCACCCCACCTTCTCTATAGACCAATCACATACTTGCGCCATTCCTGGTTGGAACCGCCCCGGAGATGCTTGCTGACTTCAAAATGTAAACTGCTGTGGGGGCGGCGCGGGCGTTGGCGCAGCGTCAAGCGCGCTTCTTCCGGGGTACGGTTGCCTTTTTTGATATTGCAGCGCACACAGGCGGTCACGATATTCTCCCAGGAGTCCGCCCCACCCCTGGACTTGGGGATAACGTGGTCGAGGGTCAAATCCTCACCTGTATAGCCACAGTACTGACAGGTATGCCCATCCCGATGCAGTACATTCCGGCGGGTCAAGGGAATTTCTTTGTGGGGGATGTTCACATAATGCCGCAGGCGGATCACCGTGGGTAGGGGAAAATTGGGATAAATCACCTTGCCGTTGTGCTCCAGTTGTTCCGCTTTACCCTTGAGAAGCAAGACTGCCGCCCGTTTCCAGGTGGTGATATTTAATGGCTCATAGGAAGCATTCAGCACCAAAACCTTTGCCATCACGTCCCCAGGGCAGGATTTGTCAAGATATTAACACATAATTAATGTAACTTAAGCTGCCCTAGAACCGGGTTTAGGAAACGCGGTAGGCATCGGGGCCGCTGCCAAGGGCAAACGCCAGGGAATCACGGGGATTTTTGCCAATGCCCAAAAGATACACCCCCAAGGCCAACCCGGCGATGCCTGAGAGTGCCGCGAACACCTCCTGCCAACCCAACTGGGCCAGCCAAGGGCTAAACAGTGGCCCGGCCAGGGCAATGCCCAGGTCAAACCCCCCCAAGCACAGCCCAAAACTGCGCCCCCGCTCCTGGACATAGGAACGATCCGCAATCAGCGCCGCCATACCGGGGATCAACAACCCCGCCCCCAGCCCTTCCCATACCCCGGCCAGCAACAACCAAGGCACGCCCTGCGCCCACCACAGGGTAACCATCGCCAGCCCATAGCACCCCAAACTGACCGTAATCACCTGCCCGCGCCCCCAGCGGTCCGCCACCTGTCCCAACGTCAACCGCACCGCAAAACTCGCCACCGCCACCGCCGTATAAAACAACCCCGGATTCAGGGGAATCCCTTGGCGCTTAATTAACAGGGGAATAAAAATCTGCAAACTGCCAAACAACAGCCCCACCAGCAAAAACACCAAGGCAGGCGTCCGCAACCGCGGCGTGAGCAACAGTCCCCACGACATTCCCCTTGCAGGCGTTGCCTGTACCCGCGGCGGTTCCTGCACCCCCCAGGTACACAACCCCCAACTTACCGCCCCCAACCCCGCCGACAGGGCAAAAAGCAACCCATACTGCCCCCGCGCCGCCAAAAACCCACCCAGCGCTGGCCCCAGCGCCACCCCCACCGGCTGCGCCAAGGTCATATAGCCCAACACCCGCCCCCGCTGCGCCACCGGCGCCAAATCCGTGACCAAGGCCAAATACCCCGTCGCAAACGCCGCCACACTCAACCCGTGATACACCCGCAACGCCACCAGCGCCGGAATCCCCCGCAACCAGAGATACCCCCAAGGCGCCGTCGCCAACACCCACAACCCCATCTGAATCCCCAGCTTGCGCCCCCGCACATCCGTCAACCGCCCCACCGGCTCCCGAAACAGCAGCATCCCCAGGGCAAACGCCCCGATCACCCAACCAATCTCCCGGTCGCTCGCCCCAATCACCTCAGCCAAATACAAGGGCAAGCTGGGCAACAACAACGTCAACCCCAACCAAAACAGCAGGGCTGACCCAAACAACCGCACCAAATCCCGCCGCACCTACCCCCCTTGAGCCCCCAAAACCGCATTGTTAAGAATTGTATCTTTTGCGCTGGCACGGCCACCGGTCCCTCTGGGCGCAGGTTTACAACCCCCAGGTGTCCGCTGCGCTGGTGGTATCAATCGTCGTCACCCAAGGGCGTTCGGCGGCGGTAAACGGCTCCCACTGCTGCAGTTGTTGCGGCAATAACTCCGCCGTCGCATCGGCAATATCCCCCGTGCGGGACGCAAGACGGGCCTGCAGCACCTCGATGGGGGCTTGGACATGGATGATCCGCAACGCCACCGGCAAATCGCGCACCGCCGCCAACACCTGCTGGCGTAACCCCACCCGGTCGTATTTCGCATCCAGAACCACCGACTGCCCCGCCGATAACAAAGCCAACCCCAAGCGCAGCAATTCCCCATAGGTGCGCTCGGTCATCAACGGCGTGTAAAGTTCCGTCCCCCCTTTGGCCGCCAGCGGCACCCCCGCCAAATGTTTCCGCACCGCATCCGAACGCAGATGAATCGCCCCGTACTTTTGACTGAGATACCGAGCCACCGTGGATTTGCCCGCCCCGGAGACCCCCGCCATCACCCACAACCGCGGCGTGGCCCGCCGGCTGTAACCCCAAGCCGCCCGATAGTAGTGAATCGCCGTCGTTTTCGCCGCCTCTTGCACCGCCGGTGGCGCGCCCGGATCACTGGCCAAAAACGAATTCACCTTGGCGCGAATATAGGCCCGCACACTGCAATAAAAAGGCAGCAAACGGGCCGCCAAATAATCCCCCGTCCATTCCAAATAGCGATTCAAAAAGGCATAGGCCAAATCCCGCCTCCCGCGAAATTCCAAATCCATCACCAAAAAAGCCACATCATACGCCCCATCAATCAGGCGAAA
This sequence comes from Gloeomargarita sp., assembly GCF_053491055.1. NCBI lineage: Bacteria > Bacillati > Cyanobacteriota > Cyanophyceae > Gloeomargaritales > Gloeomargaritaceae > Gloeomargarita > Gloeomargarita sp. The sequence continues at coordinate 19,310 of NZ_JBRCEP010000012.1, read as the reverse complement.
TTCCTCATTAAATTCAATACAATCAAACACACAAATGCGACCCTGGAAAAAACAGATATTTCCCAGGTGCAAATCCCCGTGACACTCGCGAATTTTTCCCGCCGTTTGCCGCTCGATAAACCAATCCCGATGCCGGGTTAGATAATGATTGGTAAACGCCTGAATTTCCTGAAACTCCTGGGTTAGCCCCCACGCCTGCACATAGCCGGTCGTCGCCGCATAATTGCTATCCACCACCTGCTGGATCATCGCCAGGGAACCAAACTGGGTGATGTAGTCATTGGTCGGCGCTGCCTGGTGAAATTGGGCAATTTGGGTCGCCAACAATTCCAAGTCCGCCACCGTCAACCGCCCCTGGGCAAAACAAGCCAACCACACATCCTCCTGACGAAATTGCCGCATTTGCACCGCGTACTCTACCACCTCGCCCGTCCCGGCCAAAGCGTATTCCCCTTGGGCATTGCGGGTAATGGGCACCACCGCCACATACAGTTCTGGCGCCAACCGCTGATTTAACCGCAATTCCTCGTAGCAATAGGTTTGGCGTTTGGCCAGGGTGGAAAAATCCAAAAACCCAAAATTCACCGGTTTTTTCACCTTATAGGCGTAATCCCCCGTCAAGACCACCCAGGAAATATGGGTCTGGTAGAGCGAAATTTCCCCCACCGGATGGGGATAAAATTCCGGCTGCTGCATCTTTTGGAGCAAGGAGGGAAGCGGCTCAGCCATGCACCACCAACACCGCACAAGGGGCGTCTGCCACCACCTGGGCGCTCACCGACCGCCGCAAAATCCGCTCCAACCCCGTCAACCCCCGACTGCCAATCACAATCAACTCCGCCCCCATCGCCGCCGCCCAGGTGACGATCTCCGTAGCCGGGTCACCGGTTAGCACTTTGGCCCGACAATCGCAAGGCAAGATGCGGCGACAAAACGCCACATAAGCCGCCAAATCCGGTTCGGGATGGGGAATATCCGCGGGCGTATCCGGGGTTGGGGGCGTCTGCACATAGACCAATTCCACCTGGCCGTCTGGCGCCACCTGCAACCAATCCAGGCGTTGGAGCACCCCTTGGGTCACCCCCGAACCATCCACCGCCACCAAAACCTTGCGCAGCATCAGGTATCCAACCGTAGCCGTACCGATTCCGCATGGGAGGGCAACCCTTCCGCTGCCGCCAGCAGCATCACCGCCGCGCCCAACTGCCGCAACGCCGCTGGGGAAGCTGCAACCAGATTGCTGGCCTTGAGGAAGGTCTCGACGCCCAAGCCAGAACTATAGCGGGCCGCGCCCCCCGTCGGCAAGGTGTGGTTGGGGCCAGCCAGGTAATCCCCCAGGGCTTCCGGGGTGTGGTGCCCAAGGAAAATCGCCCCGGCATGGCGAATCTGCGGCAACAACTCCCAAGGTTCGGCCACCGCCAACTCCAGATGCTCTGGGGCAAATTCATTGGCCAGGGCCGCCGCCTGCGCCAGGGATTCCACCACCACCACCAACCCGTAATGGGCAATGGCTTTTTCCGTCAAAAGGCGGCGGGGATGCTGTTCCAACTGGGCCGCCACCGCCTGCACCACCGCCTGGGCCAGCTCCGCATCCGGCGTCAGCAAAATCGCCGCCGCCAAGGGGTCATGCTCTGCCTGGGCCAGCAAATCCGCCGCAATGTGGGGGGCTTTGGCCGTGCTATCGGCAATAATCACCACCTCCGAAGGCCCCGCCAGCCCGTCAATGCCCACCCGGCCATAGACCTGCTTTTTCGCCAAGGTGACATAGATATTGCCAGGCCCGGTGATCACATCCACCCGCGGAATCGTCTCCGTGCCAAAGGCCAAGGCCGCAATCGCCTGCGCCCCGCCAATCCGGTAAATTTCCTGCACCCCACATTCTTGCGCCGCCACCAACACCGCCGGATGCACCGCCCCTTGGGCCCCTGGGGGCGTCACCAACACCACCCGTTCTACCCCAGCAACCTTCGCCGGGATACAATTCATCAACACCGTACTGGGATAGGCCGCCCGCCCCCCCGGCACATAGACCCCCGCCCGTTCCACCGCCGTATAGCGCTTCCCCAACACCATGCCATCCGGGGCAAAATGCACCCAGGTCTGGGGCACCCGTTGCCGGTGAAATTCCGTAATGCGTTGGTGGGCCAGACGAATTGCCGCCAGCAATTCCGGAGATACCTGCTGGTAGGCCGCATCCAACTGCGAACCGGACACCAAAAAATCCGCCGGCGTCAACTCCTGCTGGTCAAACTGGCGAGTGTACTCCACCACCGCCTGATCCCCCCGCTGTTGCACCTGGGCGAGAATTTCCCGCACCTGTTCTGCCTGCACGTGGACATCCGCCAACCGCTGGGCAATCCGCCCCAACTCCGCCTTGGCCTCCGCCCCCTGGGTGACCACACGTAACATCATCGGGTTGACCCCCGCTTTGTGTCTTTTCCCTGTTCTAGCTTAATCCGCCCGCCCCGCAGGGCAGTTGGTTAAGTCCTGTTAAGCGTTTTGCCGACCCTTGACATAGCGGTTTGAGATGCTTTATCTTAGTAAAGCACTTTGTCGGTGAATCAGGGCAACAGGTGCCCAAGTCGTTCTTGGGGTAACGGGTGTGGCTAATATCAAATCTGCCATCAAGCGGGTGAAAATTGCCGAGCGGAACCGTTTGCGCAACAAAGCTTATAAATCGGCGGTCAAAACCTTGATGAAGAAATGTCTGCTGGCGGTGCAAGCGGGGGAGGCCGCGCAGGCGGAATTAGCCTTGCGGGCGGCCTACAGCAAAATTGACAAGGCTGTCAAGCGGGGGGTGCTCCACCCGAACAATGGGGCGCGCAAGAAGGCGCGGCTGGCGCGCAAAGTAAAACAGTTAACTGCCGCGGTAGAAACGGTTGCTCCTTCGGCCTAGCCCTTATGCCGCCTCTGGTGGATACCCATGTGCATCTTAATTTTCCCGAGTTCGCCGGCGAGGAGCGGGAGTTGCAGCGGCGGTGGCGGGCAGCAGGGGTGGTGGGGTTGGTGCATTCTTGCGTGACGCCGGCAGAGTTCCCCCAGATTCAGGCTCTGGTGCGGCGCATGCCGGAGTTGAGTTGTGCGGTGGGGTTACATCCACTGGAGGCGCAGCGATGGGGGCGGGAGGTATGGCAGGCGATTGAGGCGGGGATTGCCCAAGGCGAGCGGGTGGTGGCGGTGGGCGAAACCGGCTTGGACTATTACAAAGCCAGCAATCGCACCGAGCAGGAACGGGCCTTTTGGGAGCAGTTGCTGCTGGCGCAGGCCCACGATTTGGCGGTAATCCTTCACTGTCGGGAGGCGGCTTTACCGATGCGGGAGCTGTTGGGGAAATTTTGGGCGCAGCAGGGCGCGGTGCGGGGCGTCATGCATTGTTGGAGCGGCACACCGGAGGAGATGCAATGGTTTTTGGAATTGGGGTTGTATATCAGTTTCAGCGGCATCGTCACCTTCAAAAATGCCCAGGCGGTGCAGGCCTGTGCGGCGGTGGTGCCTGCGGCGCAGGTGTTGGTGGAGACGGATTGCCCGTTTTTGGCGCCCGTGCCCCATCGGGGGCAGCGCAATGAACCGGCCTATGTCCTGCCGGTGGCCGAGAAGGTGGCGGCCCTGCGGGGGGAATCCCTGGCGCAGGTGGCGCAGCAGACGACGGCCAATGCCCAGCGTTTATTTCGTTTGCCGGTGGCGGTTGCTTAATGTTGTTTAGGGGATGGTGCTATGAGTGGGTATGATACCTCGTTTTTGTTGCCGGATTTGATTGAAATTCAACGGGCGAGTTTCCGTTGGTTTCTGGAGGAGGGGCTGATTGAGGAGTTAAAAAATTTTTCGCCCATCACCGACTATACCGGGAAAATCGAACTGCATTTTTTGGGGGAGCAGTACAAACTCAAGCGCCCCAAATATGACGTGGAGGAGGCCAAGCGGCGGGATGCGACCTATGCGGTGCAGGTGTATGTCCCGGCCCAGTTGATGAATAAAGAAACCGGGGAAATTATCACCCAGGAGGTGTTTATTGGGGATTTGCCGTTGATGACGGATCGGGGGACCTTTATTATCAACGGGGCCGAGCGGGTGATTGTCAACCAAATTGTCCGCAGTCCGGGGATTTATTACAAGGAGGATAAGGATAAGAATAACCGCCGGACCTACAGCGCCAGTTTGATTCCGAGCCGGGGGGCCTGGCTGAAATTTGAAACGGACAAAAACGATTTGATGTGGGTGCGGATTGACAAAACCCGCAAGTTGTCCCTGATGGTGCTCCTGAAGGCCATGGGGCTGTCGGACAACGAAATTTTCGACAGTTTGCGCTACCCGGATTATCTGCGCAAAACGGTGGAAAAGGAGGGGAATCCCACCGAAGAAGAGGCGCTGTTGGAGCTGTACCGGAAATTGCGTCCGGGGGAACCGCCGACGGTCGCCGGGGGGGAACAGTTGTTGTATTCCCGGTTTTTTGACCCGAAGCGCTACGACCTGGGCAAGGTGGGGCGGCACAAGCTGAATAAGAAGTTGGAATTGGCGGTGCCGGAGGAAATTCGGGTGTTGACCCGGGATGACATTCTCAAGGCGGTGAATTATTTGATCAATTTGGAGCACGGCACGGGGGAAGTTGATGACATTGACCACCTGGGCAACCGGCGGGTGCGCTCGGTGGGGGAATTGTTGCAAAACCAGGTGCGGGTGGGGTTAAACCGGCTGGAGCGGATTATCAAAGACCGGATGACCAGCGCGGAGACAGAACGCCTGACGCCGGTGAATCTGGTGAACCCCAAGCCGTTGGTGGCGGCGATTAAGGAGTTTTTTGGCTCCAGCCAGCTTTCCCAGTTTATGGACCAGACCAATCCCCTGGCGGAGTTGACCCACAAGCGGCGGATCAGCGCCCTGGGGCCGGGGGGGTTGAGCCGGGAACGGGCGGGGTTTGCGGTGCGGGATATTCACCCGTCCCACTACGGGCGGATTTGCCCGATTGAGACCCCAGAAGGCCCCAATGCGGGGTTAATTGGTTCGCTGGCGACCTACGCGCGGGTGAACCAGTACGGGTTTATTGAGACGCCGTTTTACCGGGTCGAGCATGGGCGGATTCGCCGGGATTTGCCGCCGGTGTATATGACGGCTGACCAAGAGGACGAGCGGCGGGTGGCGCCGGGGGACATTCGGGCGGACGAGCAGGGGAATATCCTTGAGCCGCTGGTCACGGTGCGCTACAACCGGGCGGTGACCCAGTGCGAGCGGGAGGAAGTGGAATTTGTGGCCGTGTCGCCGGTGCAGGTGGTGTCGGTGGCGACCTCGCTGATTCCCTTTTTGGAGCACGACGATGCCAACCGTGCCCTGATGGGTTCGAATATGCAGCGGCAGGCGGTGCCTTTGTTGCGTCCCGAACGGCCTTTGGTGGGAACGGGGTTGGAGGCCCAGGCGGCCCGCGATTCGGGGATGGTGGCGGTGAGCCGCACGGAGGGGGAGGTGACCTACGTGGATGCGGAAAAGGTTGTGGTGCGCAGTCCCCAAGGGACGGAGATCACCTACCCGTTGCAGAAATACCAGCGTTCCAACCAGGACACCTGTATCAACCAACGTCCGCTGGTGCATGTGGGGGACCGGGTGCAGCCGGGGCAGGTGTTGGCCGACGGGGCGGCGACCGAAGGGGGCGAGTTGGCCTTGGGGCGGAATGTGCTGGTGGCCTACATGCCCTGGGAGGGGTACAACTACGAGGATGCGATTCTCATCTCCGAGCGCCTGGTGGCCGAGGATGTTTACACCACCATCCACGTAGAAAAGTACGAAATTGAGGCCCGGCAGACCAAGCTGGGGCCGGAGGAAATCACCCGGGAAATTCCCAACGTGGGGGAAGATGCCCTGGCGCAGTTGGACGAAAACGGCATCATCCGGGTGGGAGCCTGGGTGGAGGCCGGGGATATTTTGGTGGGGAAGGTGACGCCCAAGGGGGAATCGGACCAGCCGCCGGAAGAAAAACTGCTGCGGGCGATCTTTGGGGAAAAGGCGCGGGATGTGCGGGACAATTCCCTGCGGGTGCCCAACGGAGAAAAGGGCCGGGTGGTGGACGTGCGGGTGTTTAACAAGGACTATAAAGACGAGTTGCCCCCCGGCGTGAACATGGTGGTGCGGGTGTATGTGGCCCAGAAACGGAAAATCCAGGTGGGGGACAAAATGGCCGGGCGGCACGGCAACAAGGGAATTATTTCCCGGATTTTGCCCCGCCAGGATATGCCCTATCTGCCGGACGGGACGCCCATTGATATCGTGTTGAACCCGCTGGGGGTGCCGTCGCGGATGAATGTGGGACAGGTGTTTGAATGTCTGTTGGGGTTGGCCGGGTTGCATTTGGGCAAGCGGTTCAAGCTGATTCCTTTTGATGAGATGTACGGCCCGGAGGCTTCCCGGCGGCTGGTGCACAGCAAGTTGCAGGAGGCGGCGCGGCAGACGGGCAAATCCTGGCTGTTTAACCCGGCCCATCCCGGCAAGGTGAAGTTGATCGATGGCCGCACGGGTGAACCGTTTGACCAGCCGGTCACGGTGGGGTGCGCCTATATGTTGAAGCTGGTGCATTTGGTGGACGACAAGATGCACGCCCGTTCCACCGGCCCCTACTCGCTGGTGACCCAGCAGCCCTTGGGGGGGAAAGCCCAGCAGGGCGGGCAGCGGTTTGGGGAAATGGAGGTGTGGGCCTTGGAAGCCTTTGGGGTGGCGCACATTTTGCAGGAGTTGCTCACGGTCAAATCCGACGACACCCGCGGGCGCAACGAAGCCCTCAATGCCATTGTCAAGGGGCGGCCCATCCCCGAACCGGGCACTCCGGAGTCGTTTAAGGTGTTGATGCGCGAGCTGCAATCCCTGTGCATTGACATTGCCGCCTACAAGACCCGGGAAGACCCGGAGACGGGAGAAACGATTGTCGAGGAAGTGGATTTGATGGCCGACCCAGCCAGTGCGCGCCGCGTCCCGACCCGCCCGACGGCCTACGAATCCCTGGGGCGGGACGAGGACGAGGACTAGAGGGGCCAAAGGAACGAGCTCATGCCAATCGACTGCATGGAGGAAGCGTATGACCCGGACGGATGCAGGGCATTTTGACTACGTGAAAATTCGCATTGCCTCCCCGGAACGGATTCGCCAGTGGGGGGAGCGGGTACTTCCCAACGGCCAGGTGGTGGGGGAGGTGACCAAGCCGGAGACGATCAACTACCGCACCCTCAAGCCGGAAATGGATGGCCTGTTTTGCGAGCGGATTTTTGGGCCGGTCAAGGACTGGGAATGCCACTGTGGCAAGTACAAGAAGGTGCGTTATCGGGGGATTGTCTGCGAGCGCTGCGGGGTGGAGGTGACCGAATCGCGGGTGCGCCGTCACCGCATGGGGTATATCAAATTGGCGGCGCCCGTGACCCACGTGTGGTACCTCAAGGGGATTCCCAGTTACATTTCCATCCTGTTGGATATGCCCCTGCGGGATGTGGAGCAGGTGGTGTATTTCAACGCCTACGTGGTCTTGAATCCGGGGAATGCGGAAAACCTCACCTACAAGCAACTGCTGACCGAAGACCAGCGGCTGGAGATCGAGGAGGAACTCTACCGGGAGGATACGCAGCTTACGGGGGTGGAAATCGGGTTTGGCGCCGAGGCCATTAAGCGCCTGTTGCAGGATTTGGACCGGGAGCAGGACGGGCGCCGGGGTTTGGAAATCGAGGCGGAAAACCTGCGCCAGGAGATTGCCACCGCCAAGGGACAGCGCAAACCCAAGCTGATCAAGCGGCTGCGGGTGATTGACAGTTTTATTGCCACGGGGGCGAAACCGGAGTGGATGGTGTTGGATGTGATCCCGGTGATCCCGCCGGATTTGCGCCCGATGGTGCAACTGGATGGGGGCCGGTTTGCCACCTCGGATTTGAATGACCTGTACCGGCGGGTGATCAACCGCAACAACCGGCTGGCCCGGTTGCAGGAAATTCTCGCCCCGGAAATCATCATCCGCAACGAAAAACGGATGTTGCAGGAGGCGGTGGATGCCCTGATTGACAATGGCCGCCGGGGACGCACGGTGGTCGGCCCCAACAACCGGCCCCTGAAATCCCTATCGGACATCATCGAGGGTAAGCAGGGGCGGTTCCGGCAAAACCTGCTGGGGAAACGGGTGGACTACTCCGGGCGCTCGGTGATCGTGGTGGGACCGAAGCTGAAACTGTACCAGTGCGGGCTGCCGCGGGAGATGGCGATTGAACTGTTCCAGCCTTTTGTGATCCACCGGTTGATCCATTTGGGGATTGTCAACAACATCAAGGCGGCCAAGAAAAAAATCCAGCGGGAGGACCCGGATGTGTGGGATATTTTGGAGGAGGTGATCCAGGGGCATCCGATTCTCCTCAACCGCGCCCCCACGCTGCACCGGCTGGGGATTCAGGCGTTTGAGCCGATTTTGGTGGAGGGGCGGGCGATCCAACTGCATCCTTTGGTCTGCCCGGCCTTTAATGCGGACTTTGACGGGGACCAGATGGCGGTGCACGTGCCCCTGTCGTTGGAAGCCCAGGCGGAGGCCCGGATTCTGATGCTGGCATCGGGGAATTTGCTGTCCCCGGCTACGGGTCAGCCGATTGTGGCCCCCAGTCAGGACATGGTGCTGGGCGCTTATTATCTCACGGCGGAAAATCCGGCGCCTCAAAAGGGGCAAGGCCGTCACTTTGCCAACATGAACGATGTGATTTTGGCCTATGAGCAAAAGCAGGTGGATTTGCACGCCTGGATTTGGCTGCGCTACGACGGCGAGGTGGAGGTCGAACCCCCAGACCGCAAAAAAGGCATTGGGGAGGAAACCCTGATTCGCAGCGAAACCTTCACCCGCAGCGACGGCGTGACGGAAACCCTGGAGGTGTACGGCCAAAAACGCCGGGGGGACCGCATCCACGAAACCCGCAAAATCCGCCGCACCAGCCAGGGGTATCAAGTGCAGTACATTTACACCACACCTGGCCGGGTGATTTTTAACAAAACCATTCACGATGCCTTAATGGCCACCCCGGTTTGAAGGGGTGCCGTGGGGCTGTTGACCATGACTGAATCCATGTGTTCGGAGGTATGCACCATGAACCAACCCGTCCCCCGTCCCCTCTTTCGCAACAAGGTGATCGGCAAAAACCAGTTGAAGGAACTGATTGGCTGGGCGTTTAGCCGCTATGGCACGGCCCGCACCGCCCAGATGGCCGACTGTATCAAAACGATGGGGTTCCGGTACGCCACCCAGGCGGGGGTCTCCATCAGTATTGAGGATTTGCGGGTGCCCCCCAGCAAGCCGCAGTTGTTGCAACAGGCAGAAGAGACGATTCAAATCACCAAGGAGCGCTACGACCGGGGGGAAATCACCAAGGTCGAGCAGTTCCAAAAGGTGATCGACACCTGGAATGCCACCAGCGAGACGCTCAAGGACGATATGATGCGCAATTTTGAAGAGACCGACCCCCTGAATCCCGTGTACATGATGGCTACATCGGGGGCGCGGGGGAATGTCTCCCAGGTGCGGCAGTTGGTGGGGATGCGGGGTCTGATGGCCGACCCCAATGGGGAGATCATCGAGCAGCCGATTAAGGCCAACTTCCGGGAGGGGTTGACCGTCACCGATTACATCATTTCGTCTTACGGCGCCCGCAAAGGGTTGGTGGATACGGCCTTGCGGACGGCGGATTCGGGGTATTTGACGCGCCGACTGGTGGATGTGGCCCAGGACCTGATCATTCGGGAGACAGACTGTGGCACCCAGCGGGGGATCATGTTGCGCACCTTGCAGGTGGGGGACCGGCAGATTTCTCTGGAAGAGCGGTTGGTGGGGCGGGTAGCGGCGCGGGATGTGCTGCACCCGCAGACCCAGGAAGTCCTGGTGGCGCGCAACCAGTGCATTGACCACGAGTTGGCCAAGGCGATTGTCAAGGCGGGGATAACCGAGGTGATGGTGCGTTCCCCCTTGACCTGCGAGGCCAGCCATTCCATTTGCCAATACTGCTACGGCTGGAGTTTGGCGCACGGCCAGTTGGTGGATTTGGGGGAAGCCATCGGGATTATTGCCGCCCAGTCGATTGGGGAACCGGGCACCCAGTTGACGATGCGCACCTTCCACACGGGTGGGGTCTTTACGGGCGAGGTGGCGGAACTGACCCGCGCCCCCTTTGCAGGGGTGGTGGAATTCGGCAGTGATGTCCCTACCCGTCCCTATCGCACCCGGCACGGGGATGAGGCCCTGGTGGCGGAAGGGGATACGGTGTTGCGGTTGGTGGGCGAGACGGAGACGCGGGAATTTCCCTTGGCCAAAGGCAGTATTCTCCTAGCCCCGCCGGGAACCCAGGTACGGCCAGGGCAGGTGTTGGCCGAAAAGCCGGTTGCCAGCCGCACCCGCCGCACCGTCGAAAAAGCTACGCGGGATGTATCTACGGATATTCCCGGCGAGGTGTACTGCGCCGATTTGTTGGTGGAAGAAAAGCAGGACCGCAGTGCGGGCAGCGACGGGCAGGCGGCCACGATTCGCAGTACCCAGCGGGCCGGGTTGATCTGGGTGCTGGCGGGCGAAGTGTACAACTTGCCCCCTGGGGCGGTGCCGGTGGTGCAGCCAGGGCAGGTGATTGGGCCGGAAACGGTGCTATCGCGGACGGATTTGGTCAGCGAGCACGGGGGTTTGGTGCGCCTGAGCCAGGGGGAAAATCACCGGGGCAGCCGGGAGATCAAAATCATTACCTCGTCGGTGCTGCTGGACCAGGCCAAGGTGATCAAAGAAACCCTGCACGGGAGCGAGCATTACGTGCTGGAGACGGCCACCGGCCAACGGTTTGCCCTCAAGGTGAGTCCGGGGAGCAAAGTGACGCACGGGGCGGTGGTGGCGGAATTGCAAGATACGCGTTACCGCACCCAGATGGGGGGGATTGTCCGCTACAGCGCCGGGTTGGAGACGGTACGCAAGGGGCGGGGCAAGCAGGGGTATGAGGTGACCAAAGGCGGCATTCTCCTGTGGATTCCCGAAGAGACCCACGAGGTCAACAAAGACAGTTCCCTGCTGTTGGTGGCCCCGGGGGAGGTGGTCGAGCCGGGGACGGAAATTGTCAAAGACATCTTCTGCCACAACCGGGGCGTGGTGGAAGTGGTGGAGAAAAACGACATTCTCCGGGAGGTGATCATTAAACCAGGGACGCTCTACCTGGTGGATGACCCCAACCTGGCCAGCGAGCGGCATCAGACCTTTGCCCATCCGGGGGAAACCATTTTGCCGGGGGTGCAGGTGGAGGCATTCAGCTATCTTGAGCAGGTGGAAGATGCCGCTGGCGTGGTGATCGGGCTGTTGGTGCGCCCGGTGGTGGAGTACGCCATTGCCGACGAACCGGCGGTGCCCAGCCAGGAAGCCAGGCACGAATCCGGGGGGGGGATTCGCCTGCGGGCGGTGCAGCGGTTGGGTTACAAAGACGGGGAGCGGGTGAAATCCAAAGAAGGGGTGGAATTGCTCCGCACCCAACTGGTGTTGGAAATCGGCGAAAATGCCCCGCAACTGGCGGCTGATATTGAATTGGTGCCCGATAGCCAAGACGAGAGCATCACCCGGTTACAGTTGGTGATTCTGGAATCTTTGGTGGTGCGGGCGGACGAAGAGGCCGACCAAATCCAGGGCCGCACCGAGACGCAAATTTTGGTGCACGAAGGCCAGGTCATTCCCCCCGGTTCTCCTGTGGCCCGCACGGTCATGCTCAGCCGTACCGGGGGCGTGGTCGGGCGGATTGTCCAGGAAGGGGGCAGCACCCGCAAGATGGTGGTGATTACCGACGACGACCAGTTCCGGGTGCCCCTCAACGGCGCTCGTCCCCAGGTGCAGGTGGGGCAAATGGTGCGTACCGGCGACCCCCTGGCGCCGGGCGTGACCACGCCAGAATGCGGGCAGGTGGTGGCCATTGCCGACGACCAGGTCACCCTGCGGTTGGCGCGTCCCTACTTGGCTTCGGCGGGCGCGACCGTGCACGTGGCGCATGGGGATTTGGTGCAGCGCAACGAGCGGTTGGTGACGCTGGTGTTTGAGCGGGTAAAAAACAGCGACATCATCCAGGGGTTGCCCCGGATTGAGGAACTCCTGGAGGCCCGCAAACCCAAAGACGCTTGCCATCTGGCCCGCCGTCCCGGCCAAGTCCAGGTCATCCGCCGCCCGGACGACACCTATCAAATCAAAATCATCGCCAGCGATGGCACGGTGGTCAATGACATTACGACCGACCCAGGGCAAAACCCGGTGGTGGCCGACGGGGAAATGGTGCAGGCAGGCGACCCCCTCACCGACGGCCCGGTCAACCCCCACGAACTGCTGGAGTTGTTCTATGAACTCTACCGGGAGACCGAATCCCCCTACGAGGCCTGCCGTCGCAGTTTGGAGAAGGTGCAAACCTATCTGGTCAACGAGGTGCAGGGGGTCTATCGCAACCAGGGAATCGAAATTTCCGACAAACACATCGAGGTCGTGGTGCGCCAGATGACCTCGAAGGTGGTGATTGAAGACGGGGGGGATACCATGCGGCTCCCGGGGGAAATGATGACCCTGCGGGAAATCGAAAGCCTCAACAATACGGTGCCCGGCGCTCCGGCCCAGTACAGCCCCCGCCTGATGGGGATCACCAAGGCGGCTTTGAACACCGACAGCTTCATTTCCGCCGCCAGCTTCCAGGAAACCACCAAGGTGCTTACGGAAGCGGCCATCGAAGGGCGGGTGGACTACCTGCGGGGGTTAAAAGAAAACGTGATCATCGGGCGGCTGATTCCGGCGGGGACGGGCTTTTTTGCCGAAAGCGCCAGCGGCTATCGCCACCGCACGGTGGAGGCCCCAGAAAGCGAAGCCGAACCCCCGGTGCGGCGCGAAGACATGGTGGACGACTCCACCGACCCCCGGCAAGTGCTCCTCGACGCCGAAGACGAATAACGCCCCCGATGGCGCAGGCGTTGGTGACCGGGGCGACCGGGTTTGTGGGGGCGAACCTGGTGCGTCTGTTGCTCCAGCAGGGGCATCGGGTGCGGGTGCTGGTGCGTCCCCACAGTTCCCAGCGCAATCTGGCGGGGTTAGCCGTAGAGCGGGTGACCGGCGACCTGTTTAGCCCGGAATTGCCAGAGTACCTACGCGGGTGCGATGTGCTGTTTCACGTGGCCGCCTGCTATTCCCTCTGGCAGAAAGATAAGGATGACCTCTATCGCACCAACGTCCTGGGCACGCGCCGGGTACTGCAAGCGGCCCGCATAGCAGGCGTGCCCCGCACCGTTTACACCAGTTCCGTGGCCGCCATTGGGGTAGGCCCGCGGGGGCAAGCGGTGGACGAAACCCACCAAAGCCCGGTAGCAGCGCTCATCGGCCATTACAAAAAGTCGAAATACTGGGCAGAACAGGAGGCCCAGCAGGCGGCGCAATCTGGGCAGGAGGTGGTGATTGTCAACCCCACGACCCCCATTGGCCCCTGGGACGCCAAACCGACACCCACCGGGGAAATCATCTTGCGGTTTTTGCGGCGCCAAATGCCTGCCTATGTAAATACAGGTTTGAATTTCATCCCGGTGCAGGATGTGGCCTGGGGGCATCTATTGGCCTGGCACAAGGGTCAATCCGGGCGTCGCTACATTCTGGGGCATACCAATTTATCCCTGCGGGCTTTTTTGCACAAACTGGCGCAGATTACGGGGTTGCCGGCGCCCCGTTGGTCCATCCCCGTGCAGATTCCCCTGGCGGTGGCCTGGGTGGATGAAATCCTGTTGGGGGCGCTGGGGAAAAAACCGAGCCTGGCCCTAGACGGGGTGCGCATGGCGCAACAAACCATGTATTACAATGCCCAGCGAGCCGTGCAGGAATTGGGGTTGCCGCAGACCGATCTAGACCAGGCGATTCGGGAAGCGGTCGCTTGGTTTCGCCAGGAGGGGATGGTTGAATGCCCAAATTATTAATTGCCGCCAGTGGCACGGGTGGGCATCTGTTTCCCGCTTTGGCCGTCGCCCAGGCACTCCCCACCTGGCAGATTGAGTGGCTGGGGGTGCCGGATCGCCTGGAACGTCACCTGGTGCCATCTGTTTATCCCCTGCATCCGGTGCGGTTGTCCGGATGGCCGGGGGGGCTGAACCGCCGCACCCTCAAGGTTTTGGGGGAATTGCTGACGGCCACGTGGCAGGTACGGCGCTTGCTGCAAGCGGGGCAGTTTGACTGTGTGTTTACCACCGGCGGGTACATTGCGGCTCCGGCGATTGTGGCGGCCCGTTCCCTGGGCATCCCCGTCGTTTTGCACGAAGCCAATGCCCTGCCTGGCAAGGTCACCCGTTGGTTGGGGCGCTGGTGTGCGGTGGTCGCGCTGGGATTTGCGGAAGCACAAGCCCATTTGCCCCGGCACCCAACCGTAGTCGTGGGCACGCCGGTACGCCCCGATTTTCGCCACTGCACCACCACCGCGACAGCCGTCATTCCCCCGGAGGCGTTTGTGGTGCTGGTCACCGGTGGCAGCCAAGGGGCGGTGCGTTTGAACCAACTGGTGCGTCCCTGTGTGCCAGGCTGGGTGGCGCGCGGCTGGTGGGTGGTGCATCAAACCGGCGACCAGGACCCAGCCTACGGCAGCTACACCCATCCGCAGTACGTGGAACGGGCCTTTTTCCCCGACATCGCTGCTTGGATGGCCCGGGCGCAGGTGGTGGTCGCACGGGCAGGCGCAGGCACCCTGAGCGAATTAGCCCTGTTGGGAAAACCGGCGATTTTGGTTCCCTACCCTTGGGCAGCAGACGACCACCAGCAGTACAACGCCAATATCTTTGCCAAACAAGGTGCTGCCATTGTCAAACAACAATCGGCGTTAACCCCAACGGAGCTGGATGCCTTGCTCACGGAACTGGCTACCGATGCCCAGCGGTTGACCCGGATGAGCCAAGCCATGGCAGCGTTGGCCGTGCCGGACAGTGCCCAGCGGGTGGCAGAGGTGTTAGCGGCGTTACCGGTTCAGCGCCCCAAAAGCCCTCATCCATTAATCTAAAAACCAGACCGTCCAGACCTAGAATCGTGTCGCCCATGTACTCCGTAAGGTTTGTCCGTTCTGTTTGTCAAGAGATTCAAAAACTTCCAGTCCAACATTAGGTAGTGCTATCCAAGTAATGCTTCATTATAGTGATGGATGAAATTAAAGATGATATAGCTAGGTAGGCTAAGGTTGTCGCCTGAAGATTCATGGCGACGCCATTGTGGGGCTACGCCCAGCGACCCATATCATGTCAACCTTTGTATGCTTAGCTATACCAATGGGATTTTCTAAGTTTTTGGAGAACGATAAAGTTTTCCGGTCAGGGTGCCGAATTTGTTGCCTCAAGGGATTGTTTAATCGCTCAATATCGGAAGTTTTCCCACTATAGCTAGGTAGGTTAAGGTTGTCGCCTTAAGATTCATGGCTACGCCGGGAAACCAATGTGGAACTACGCCCAGCGACCCATATCATGTCAACCTTTGTATGCTTAGCTATACCTTTGGAAACCCTTTCGTCTTGTTTTAGAGGGATCACCTCCCGCTAGGCTTGCCAAAATTCTGTGTAAAACTTAGCCTGGTTGCGCCAAACCCTGGGTAGCCGTCGCCACAGTTTTTTAGCTGTCTCAATACCCCTCTTGATAATTGCATGATTTGCTTAATTTGCTTAAGTAATTTGGTACAGGCCTCCTGCTCCTAAATAAAGACAATTTCTGTACTTAGTACAGAAGTTTACCACCTGATTTTAGAAACTATAGCGTACCTGGTGAAAAATTTTGGGGCTACTTGGGAACTTTAGTAGAGGTGGCTCCGTCACGGGCTATCAGCCGTCTCCCTGGCGTTTGCGTCTGCAGCCTCAATGCTCCAGAGGATACGGTTTGGTGATTTCTGTCACAGGGTGCGTTGGGCGAATGTGCTTACATGGAAGTAAGCTGTTCCCCGGCACGAACAGTCAGATTTCACCTTTGCCAAGCTGTTTCTCGTCGTCTGTACATCCTCAATTCTCGCGGAGTATATGACTATGGCTCGTCCTCGTCAGAAGCGTTCTTCCTGGCCTCAGTTCCGTCCGGGTGTCATTTCCTGGTTGCTGAGCGTGTATTGCCGGAGCAAATCTAATAGCGGGTTTATTCTACCGACGGCCACCCTGTTGATTGTGGTGGCTTTTTTGATCATGATGAGTTTGCTGGCGCGGACGGCAAACCGGGTGGCCCAGGTGGCCGGGCAACGGGAACGGATTGCCGTAGAAGGCCCCTCGTCGGAATCCATTGACCGGGCGCGGGCGAAATTGGAATATTTGCTTACCCAGGGCTGGAGCGAGTTACCGAGAGACCCTAGCGAACAGGATTTTGAAGACTTCTTGGGCAACCGGCTGCGGGAGGGTGGGGAGATTCGTCCTCGCAAGTCCGATGACCCCTACACCTTGCCCGATGAAATCCGTTGTGGCGCGCAAAACGGGGATTGTTTGAATGCCGGGGCAGCGTTTACGCCGGATGGGATTGCACCCACATGGGCTTATCGGGTGGATTTGAATGGCAATGGGACGGTGAACGACCCGGCAGACGGAATAGCAGTTTACAGCATCGTTGGGCGGGTGTTTCGGGGGAACAAGAGTGCTGTGCCTTTCGAGGGCAAGGAGCACTTAAAGAAGCGGAGTGACCGGGCGGCTCATTTTGTGGTGAATAATGCGCCGGTCAAGGCGGAGGCGGCAAATGCCTTTTGCGAGGGTGCCACAGGTGGTGCCCAGGGTGAAGTGAGTGACAAAGGGCGGTTTTTGACCAGGAGTAGTGCCGAAGAAG
This sequence comes from Gloeomargarita sp., assembly GCF_053491055.1. NCBI lineage: Bacteria > Bacillati > Cyanobacteriota > Cyanophyceae > Gloeomargaritales > Gloeomargaritaceae > Gloeomargarita > Gloeomargarita sp. Next base: position 2,528 of record NZ_JBRCEP010000012.1, on the reverse strand, counting down.
TCAAGAATTTCCAGATTTATGCGCTGACGATTCCGAACCGCCCCGACAATGCGAATTTGACCAGCCATGCGGTGGTATTTCAACAGGATCGTGTGTTAACGGGGGCAAACAAGTGGGGGGCCTATTTCCGCTATGACTTGGAGATATTCCCCGGGCCGCAATTTAACTGGAATGGGGCGATGCACACGGAGGGCACGCTCTTTGTGACTGCCGGCAGAGGGTTTACCAGTTATTTAATCAGTGCACCCAATTCGTGCTACTACTTACCGCCACTCAACTCGCAAATTTCGGCGCGGGGTCTGTTTATGACTGGCTCCAACCGGGATAACGAGAATAACCCTGGAAATTCGCAGGTGCATTTACAACCGGCGGGACGGATTGCGCCAACCCAATTCATTCAGTTAGCAACCAGAGGGGGATTTCCGAACCCGACTGGGCCAGGAACGTTTAATAGTCAAGATGCAGTCCGGGACAACCCTGAGGTTCGGCCGGTAGATGTGTCCATGGATCCGCTGTATCTTCTGACCAATAATCTGCCGGTGCCCCGCAGAACAGAAGGGGGTAGGCGGGACTATAGCATCTACAAGGATGAAAACTGGGGCGGAGCATTGGCTTCCCGGATTCAAATTAGTAAGTGTGAAGCGCCACCTTATGTGGACGACACGTACCGGGCCGATAACCGTTTGGGGCCAAAACCCTCATACGAGCGCGACAGTTGTGAAATGGGGGCGCAAACATGGAGAGGCAACGCTGGAGATTTGATTACCAATAAACCGGAGTGGACGACCAATGAACCGCCACCGAATGACCCAGATGGCTATGGTCTGGATGGGTACTGGGAACGGCGTGCCCTGGGTCAGGGGATGAAGGTGATCGTCGGCCAACGGCTGGAACTCGGCAATGTCGGGGTCTGGGGCGGCTGGCGGACGTTTGGTGATCGTAACAACTGGACGAACGATACTTGGCGACAGTGGGCTGGTATCGGGGGAGCGGCTGTTCCTGGTACTGCGGAAAGAAGGATCTATCAACCCACCACGACTCCCTATTTTTCGGGGACAGTGCCGCCGTACAGTCAGGAAATCTTTGGGTTGCTGTTCCGTCCGCGGCCTACGATTGCAGGAACTATTCCGGCTCCGGGGGCGGCAGACCCGCTGTATCCACCGGCGGTTTTGGCAACGGAGTTTGGGGGGGAAACGCCGTATGACTTTCGTAATTCGGGAGTTCCGGGGCCTACATTTAACACATCACGGTTGATTGAACAGTTGAACCGGCGCACCCAGCGGGACAATTTGGCGGCGGTGCAGGCGGCAGCAGTTTACCATCACAAGGCGCCCGACCGCACGTTGCCCCTGCTGTGTCTGTCGAGTACGATTCATCCGGGGACAGAGGCGAGCTATCTCAATAGCATTACGTTTGGGGACCCGGTGAGTCCGGCTTCGCCGACTAAAATTAATGAAGTGACCCGCTATCCGAGCAGCAATGCCAACTACGTGCGTCCTCCCCAGACGCAACGCCTGTTTCCTGAGGCGGACTTTTTCACCGGGCGGGGGACGGCGAACATGGAGTATGGGGATGGCGGCAACCCGGATGCTCCCCCGTTTGAGGTGGCGGATTTTGAGCGGGGGACGTCCCTGAGGAAGGTGCTGACGAATTTGGCGCAGTTTGCCGGGGACCCGAATGGGGCGTTTCCCCCGTTGCAGGCGCCGCCGGGGAGTCGTCAGGTCTATCCTGACCCGGTGCTGACGATGTGGGGGGATTTCTCCAATCTGCGCCGCACCATCGCGACCTTGGAGAGAGGTACGAGCTACGCTGAGCTGTCACCTGCGGATCAGGCCAACCTGCACACGGCAGGCTGTACCATGAGCCTGTTGGCAACGAATGTGCATCACTATTTGGCATTTCCGTTCTATCTGAGTCAGGGAGGCGAAAGACCGCATAATAACGATTCTACTGGGCTTCTCCCACCTCCCAACACAGACCAAGGTTCGCCCCTGCAAATTGACTTGCAACGGTTGGGAAATGTGTTGCGGCAGTTGCAGGACGGGAATCCGGCGACGTTAGGGGAAATCGGGTTTAATATACCTGGTTTTCCTGATTTGAGTTTTGTTCCCTTGAACAACAGTAATGGGCCTTGTACGAATATCAACACCATCAACCCCAACTGTTACAACATCCCCGCTGAGTATTACATTGCTGCTCTGGCCAAGATTCGGGATTCTAAACTGCACAGTACTAATCCCGATTCAGAGTACCAGCGGTGGAATCGGTTGGTGTATCTGGCGCGGATGGTGAATACCCGGTTGCAGATTGTGCGGGATCGGACCTACGGGTTCCGGGAGTACGTACCGGGGCAGTGGATTGGTGTGGAGACTGTGCCGACCAATGATCATCAAGGTAACGGGACTGATCCGGCCAACAACCAACGCTTGGCCTACACCTTCTTGACTGAATCAGCCACTGGACCTTACAGGAGGGGGGTCACGATTGATTTGCCCTGTGATCTGAGTCTGGCGGACATTAGATATTTC
>NZ_JBRCEP010000011.1:0-28287 GCF_053491055.1 Gloeomargarita sp. | reverse complement strand
TTCAACCAACGTTGACTCTCGATTGGTCAAAGGTGCAGCCACTAGAACTAAACGCTGCCCAGACACCGCAGGTGGCAGAACTGGCACCAGTTCTTGAAGGCAAGCCAGACGTGACCCAGATCAGCCGCATTGAGCTAGAGCGGTTGGCACGGGAATTTCGCACTCAGCGCATCATCTTCGAGACGGCGCGGGATGTCTTCGACCAGATGAAACATACCTGGCGGGGCAGCCGGGAGGTCTTGCTGGCGCAACTGGTGAGGATCGTCGAGCAGTTCATTGCCTCCAACCGCATTACCATTACGCCGCCTTTGTTCTACCAGGACGAACTCCGCCGCCGGCTCATCATCACGCTCAGCATGTCACGAGTTGTGCAACATGTCTGCGAGGCGGTGCGGCAGGAGAACACCGAGCGGCTTACTCCAGTCTTCGACCGCGATCATCCCATCGGCTCGACAGGTCAAATGCGCACCTGGTACACGAGCAAACCTTGTGAACGCACACGCAAGTCGCACATCAACGTCTGCGTCTACGACAGCACCTGGGAAGCATCAGATGCCTACGTCCTCGACAACAGCGACGCCGTGAGCGCCTGGGCAAAGAACGATCACCTGGGCTTCGAAGTCCTGTATGTGTATGGTGGCGTAGTACGCAAGTATCGGCCAGATTTTCTTGTGCGGCTATCCAACGGCGACATGCTCATTTTGGAAACGAAGGGACAAAACACCGAACTAGACCGGGTGAAGCAGCGCTATCTGGACGAGTGGACGCAGGCCGTCAATGCCCATGGCGCGTTCGGTCGCTGGCGGTGGAAGGTGGCACGTCACCCTGGCGAGATACAAGATGTGCTCCGGCAAGGCGAGGAAGCGAGAACCGGAGGCTAATAACCGGTTGCCAAAGAACGACCCGATTGAGCCGATGGATAAAATTCCAGGTATAGTCAAGCAAGGTAAGGTCGTCGTATTATGGGATAGATATTGCGGAGAAAAGCGATAGCAAGGCCATACAGTTACGATTTGCGTCAAAAAGCAGTCGCAGCAGTCTTAAAGGGGGCAAAACGAGTTGAGGTTAGTGAGTTATTTGGTATTATAGCTAAGCATACAAAGGTTGACATGCTATGGGTCGCTGGGCGTAACCCCACATTGGTTTCTCACAGCGAAGCGTGGCGTAGCCGTGAATCTTAAGGCGACAACCTTAACCTACCTAGCTATAGCTCAGAATCTGGAAAAAAGTTGACCCTGGAAGAGCTGGCACGGGTGGATGCAGCAGAACTGGATGCTTGCTCCCTCTCTATGGGCTTGGGTTTGGTGCAGGCGATACAACTTGCACAGAAGCCGTCGTGGCGAACTCTGCAACAAAAGTTCAAAAATTCGTGTTCGGCAACATGCTTAATGAGAACATTTTTTTTGTTATATAGTCGTTTCACAAGAAAATGCAACACTTTGAGGCACTGGTCATGGCTGTATCCCCTTCCAGGACAGGGTTTGCAGGTAAAGGCGAATGTTGCAAACTTGTTTGAAATGACTATAAATGAGAATGCAGCTCCTAGATAACAATGCTTTGTGTCATGAGGGGAGATACACATTTTGGCGCAAACCCTCAAAATCTTAAGATGCAAGACTTCTGGTTTAGGGGAATTTTGCCCATTGGCTCAATCGGGTTGTTCCCTGCCTCAATATGTAAAATTTTGTTTAGGGATTCAACACTTGTGATCCGGCAGTTTTGCAGAGCTGGGAAGAATGAAATCAAACAGATAGTAAAGAACTCTTTAATTACTTCTTTAATTACTTAATTTATTTTATACTTATCAATTTGCTGACACAGTTAGTTGGCTAAGGAGTGCCACGGTACCCCTTCATCTCTCTAGAGGCTGTACGATTAACCTAAATGAGACTGATAAAGTTTGAGCGCGGCGCCCGGCGGGTCGTATTGCCATCGCATGTATGAGGGAGTATTATTTGTAATATAGACATTTTTTTTAGCAAGTTGCAACCTGCCCTCAAGTTGGGAGTTTTTCTATGACGACTGACCCGCCAACCATTATTATTATTGATGATGACAGTCAACTGCGGTTCCTCACGAAAGAGTACTTGGAGGCGGAAGGGGGGTATCGGGTTTTGACCGCAGCCAATGGGCAGGAGGGTTGGGATTTATTAAGTCAAGTACATCCAAGTTTAATTGTTTGTGATGTGATGATGCCGGTAATGGACGGCTATGAGTTTGTGCAAAAATTGCGCCAAAATCCCCGTTTGCGTTCGATTCCTCTAATTTTTCTCTCAGCCAAGGGGGATGTGAGTGACCGGATTGTGGGGTTAAATGCGGGCGGAGATGTGTATTTGGTAAAACCTTTTGAGCCGGAGGAGTTGTTGGCGCAAATCCGGGCTTCCCTGGCACGATTGGGATTCACAGCGGCAGAAGCTGTGGCCCAGTTGCCCCCCGATGTCTATCTCACGCCGACCGAGCGGCGAGTTTTGCGGTTGGTGGCCCAGGGGTTGACCAATCAACAGGTGGCGGACGAACTCAAGGTATCCCGCCGCACGGTCGAAAGCCACGTCAGCAACATGTTGAATAAACTCGGCCTGGCAAACCGCACGGAATTGGCCCGCTGGGCAATCAGCCACTTAGGAGTCTGAATCAGTCCCGTCAACCGGGATTGGTAGTGCTATTTTGGGAAGAAGCAGCAGGGGTGCCCATAAGATAGAGCTTGGTGGGAACGAACGACCGAGAACTTAGAGCGCCTATCGTCGGGACAAAGGTATGGCTTTAATTGTAATAAAATTGTAATAATAAACTGGATAGCACGACCCCCTTGACAAACCCACCGCCCCCGAAACCATGACGGCCATTCCCCTATACCACATTGACGCCTTTACCCACCGGTTATTTCGGGGCAATCCTGCTGCCGTCTGTCCGCTGGCAACGCCCTTGCCCCCGTCGCTTTGCCAGGCCATTGCCCAGGAAAACCAACTCTCGGAAACCGCCTTTTTCTGGCCGGATGGGACAGGCGGCTATCATATCCGCTGGTTTACCCCGACCCAGGAAGTGGATTTGTGCGGCCATGCAACCCTCGCGGCGGCCTATGTGGTGGGCAGGTTTGTGGCCCCTGGCTGTACCGAGGTCCGGTTTCGGAGTCGGCAGGAATGCCTCACCGTCCGCAAACAGGGGGAACTGTGGGAATTGGACCTGCCCCGTTGGCCCCTGAACCCCGCGGCACCACCCCCGGATTTAATCGCGGGTTTAGGTTGTTCTCCCCAGGAAGTCTGGCGTACCCCCCGCGACCTCCTCGCCGTGCTGCACGACCCCCAACAGGTGCACACCCTGCAGCCCGATTACACCCGACTGGCCCGCCTGGACAGTTTCGGCGTCATTGTCACCGCGCCCGGCCAGAGCGTAGATTTTGTCTCCCGGTTTTTCGCCCCCCGCGCAGGCATCCCCGAAGACCCCGTCACCGGTTCCGCCCATTGTGCCCTTGTGCCCTACTGGAGCCAGCGCCTTGGGAAAACCGAACTCCACGCCCAGCAACTTTCCCCGCGCGGCGGCGAATTGTGGGGTACCCTGACTGCCGACCGTGTCCTCCTGCGCGGTCATGCCGTCTGCTACCTCACCGGCCAGATTCACCTTCAAGAAGCCCCCCCCTGAGAAGGTACGACAATTTTGCCGCGAAAGACCACGTAATTGTAAATGTTATAGCCCAAAACAATCGGGATCAAAAATCCCACAAACGTCAACATAAATACCAAAGAACTGGGCGATGCGGCTGCCTCATAAATCGTGACACTAGGGGGAATGATCTTCGGGAAAATCAGAAATCCCAACCCAATAAACGAAAGCGCAAAAATCAAAAACGTATAGACCAGGGGTGCAACTTCCTGCCGGAGTTGTAAGCTACGCAGCAGGGCAATGATAAGCAGCAGCCCCAGCACAGGGATCGCCGCAAAAACATACACCAACGGGCGACTAAACAATAACTCCCGCGCATTTTCCCACAAAATAGGCGTCGTGACCGTGATAAACACTGCCCCGGCCAACGTCGTCCACGTGGCAATCGTCGCCGTCCGATAGTACGTGTTTTGCAACTCGCCGGTGGTCTTGAGAATTAAATAGGTCGAACCAATCAACACATACCCCTGGATTAACGTCAACGCCACAATCACCGAATGCCAGGTCAACCAATCCCAAATACCCCCGGCAAAGTGACCCGCTGCATCCACCTTAATCCCCTCAAACACCGTACCCAAAGCGAAGCCTTGCCCCAACGCCGCGATAAAACTCCCGACGCCAAAGGTGATATTCCAGACCATTTTACGCTCCGCATTTTCCCGAAATTCAAAGGAAACGGCGCGCAAAATTAACCCCACCACCATGATGACCAAAGGCACATACAGGGCATTCAAGATGGTGGCATAGGCCAACGGAAAAGCCCCAAACAAGGACCCCCCCATCAACACCAGCCATGTCTCATTGGCATCCCAAACATTCCCCAAACTGGTCATCAAAATCGTGCGTCGTTCCTCGCCCTTGGCCGTCAGGGAAAGAATCCCCACCCCCAAATCAAAACCATCGAGCAGAACGTACAAAAACAGAAACAAACCGAGGATAAAAAACCAAACCTGCGGCAAGAAATATTGCAGTGGTTCCAGCGATGACATAGACCCTCCTTGCTCCCCTACCATGCAGGCAATTCCTACTAAGGTTGGCTAGCTTCCACAGGCCGCCGATCCGGAAGATGCTGCGCTGGTTCTGTAACCAATGTGGGCTGTAGGGCCGTGCGTGGAGCAGGCAAGGTTAAATTGGGTCCTTTTTGGATGATTTTCCGCCCAAAATGCAAGGCCACAACAAAGAAAATGGCATACATCACCATCAGCCCCGACAGGGAAAATAAAACCACCTCAGGCGGCAAAGCCGATGCCGATTCTACGGTGCGCAATTGCCCATACACAATCCAAGGTTGACGCCCCACACACCGCACCATCCAACCGCATTCCACCGCGATATACCCCAACGGCCCCGCAAACACCCAAGAGCGCAGTAACCATTGATTGGGGTTTTGTGCCAGCGTTGCAGGCGTTAATTGGCCCCGCCCCCATTCCACCAGGGTTATCCCCATGAGCACCACAAAAAATAGCCCAATTGCAACCATGATGCGGAAGGAATAATAGACCATACCTACCATTTGGGGACGATCCTGGGGCGCCCAATGCTTCAACCCTAGAATGGGCGTATCCAGTGCCGGTTTAAACTCCAGCAAATAACTCAAAAGCCCCGGTATTTTCAACTCCCACGTATTGGTTTCCAACTGATTGTTGGGTAAGGCCAACAAACTCCAATCTGCCGGAGTATTGGCCGGAATGGTTTCCCAGAGGGCTTCCATTGCTGCCAACTTTGTAGGCTGGTAGTGATAGACCTGATCTGCACTCAAATGCCCCAAAAACACTTGCAGAGGTGCCACCACTATCAAGGTTACCAAAACAATCTTAAAAGAGCGGCTAAAAAACTCCGTATGCCGTTTTTGCAGCAGATACCAAGCGCTAATCCCACCAATCACAAATAAAGCCGTTTCCAACGTCGCAAAAAACATATGCAGGAAACTGTTGAGCATAAAGGGATTCCCAATGGCTTGGAAGTAGTCCTGGACAATGAATTTTCCATTGGCAAAAATACCACCTGCCGGAGTTTGCAACCAGGAGTTGGCCGTGAGAATCCAAAACGTAGATAAATTCGCCCCAACTGCCACCAAGACAGTTGATAGAAAATGCACCACCGGCGGCACCCGCTCCCAGCCAAACACCATGATCCCCAAAAAGCTGGCTTCGAGCATAAAGGCCATCGTGCCCTCAAACCCCAAAAGTGTTCCCAATAAATCCCCGACCGCTTCGGAAAAAGGCGCCCAATTCAAGCCAAATTGAAAGGCCATCGGCAGCCCACTGGCCACCCCCAGACCGAAATTCAAAACGTACAATTTTGTCCAAAAGCGGGCGTGATGATAGTAGGTGATATTGCGCGTTTTCAACCACAGTGCTTCTACGATGACCAGATAGATCGCCATACCGGTGGTCAAAACCGGCCAGAGCATATGAAAAATCGCAGTCAACGCAAATTGTAAACGGGAAAGCGTCACTGTATCTGAAAACACATCCAGCATAAATACCCAGATTTTTAAGGAACACTCCCGTTATACCAAGGGCACAGCGAGCGGCTGAGCAAGTTACAGATTTTCTTTAGGTTGTTCGGGCCATCGCTCGGCGCTGGGTAATTCCCCGAAATTGCACTCGTAAGTTTTCGGATAGGTAATGGGCTTACCACGATAGCACCTGTAGGAGTTTTGGCAGGTTTCAGAACCGGTCAGAATGCCAATTTTCACCCTTGGTCCTGATGGGGTAGGGCAGGGGTATGCTCAAAAACAATGAGGTGATGATCTGCCACCATTGCGTTCATCCATGGCAACCCCGCGGATGTTGTCCCCCAACCCCCAGGTCACGCTGGTCACCGGGCCGAGTCGCTCCGGCAAAAGCCGCTGGGCCGAATATCTGGCGCACCATTCCCAACGGCCCGTGATCTACGTTGCCACCAGCGTTTCCAGCTCCGACGACCCAGAATGGCAACAGCGGATTCGCCAACACCAACAGCGCCGACCTGCCCATTGGCGCACCCTCGAACCCCCCCTGGACCTGGTGGCCCTCTGCCAAAATCCCCCGCCTGCTAGCTGTCTGCTGGTGGACTCCCTCGGCGCCTGGGTCGCCCAATTCCTGGGCTGCGACGCCGCCGCCTGGCTCCTGATGCAAACCCAGTTCCTTACTGCCTTAGCAACCATCCCCACCCCCACCATTCTGGTTGCCGAAGAAGTAGGCTGGGGCGTTGTCCCGGCCTACCCCAGCGGGCGTTTATTTCGGGACCGGCTGGGCGAATTGGTGCAGGAACTAGGCCGCCTGGCCCAAACCGTGTACCTGGTCACCGGTGGCTGGGCACTCAACCTCACCCAACTCGGCCAACCCGTGCCTAGGACGGCGATTCGGGATTCTGTACCCCCCGCATAATCCGCGACAGTTCCGTTTTTTCATCCACCATCACCCGGGTCGGCGAACCGCTAATGATCCGTTCCAAATTGCGGAATGAATCCCGAATATCCGGCCCCTTATCGGTAATCACATATTCCCGAATCCCCTTGTCATGCCAAGAACCCCGCATTTTGAACACATTGATCGCCCGGGAAATTTCGCCGCGAATCTCCACATACTGCAACAACAAAATCGTATCCGTAATTGTGGAAATGTGAGACTCGGTAATCGAATGGGAACCCAAAAACTGGTCCAATGTATTCGTAAAAAAGCCGGTGATTTCCTGTTGCTTGGCAAACCCCGTCACCCCAATCACAAACTGGCGAAACGCATTGTTGCTCACCCCCCGGGCCAACGCCGACAGGGAATCAATCGCAAAACAGGACGGGCGAAAACTGGCAATTTCCGAACGCACAATTTGCATATGGTCCTCTAACCCCGTGGACTCCGGGTAGGCGCAGATAATTTTCAACAACCCCTGCCGTTCAAACCGCTCAAAATCCACCCCCCAGGAAGAGGCATTGCGGGACAACTGCGCGCGCGATTCCTCATAGGCAAACAACAGCGCCCGTTCCCCCCGTTGACAGGCATGTTCCAAAAACCGGCTCACCAACAGGGTTTTGCCCGTCCCTGTTGCCCCCGTCGCCAAAATAATCGAATCCTTGAAAAAGCCCCCACCACACATTTCATCCAATTTGGGAATCCCCGACGAGATGCGCACATTGGAAGAACGCTGGGTCAACTGCATCGCCCCCAACGGAAAGATATTGATCCCATCTTTGCTAATGGTAAAGGGATATTCCCCCTTCATGTGGGTTGTCCCCCGCAATTTGAGAATTTCGATGGTGCGGTGACGGCGTTCCATCTCCAACACATTCCGCAAAATCACCACATTATCCGAGACGAATTCTTCCACATCAAACCGGGCAATGGGGCCGTATTCATCAATCCGCTCCGTAGTCATAACCGTAGTGACCTGCAACTTTTTCAGCCGCGCCACTAGGATGAACAATTGATTGCGGATCATGGATATACCGTTGTTGCCGCTGTACTGCTGGAAAATGGCCGTTACCGAGTCAATAGAGACCCGTTTGGCTTTGAATTTTTCCACCGCATACTCGATCCGGGCAATCAGCGCCGAGAGGTCAAATTCCCCGATAATCTGCTGCCCCTCTGGCTCTGGGGAAGCATCCAAAATAAAGAGCTTGCCCTGGTCAATGAGGGCTTGCAAATTCCAGCCAAAACTGAGGGCATTTTTGATAATATCTTCGGGGGATTCCTCAAAGGTGACAAAAATCCCCGGTTCATCAAAATGGATGATGCCATTGTATAAAAACTGCATGGCAAAGATGGTCTTACCGGTGCCGGAAGTGCCACTGACAATCGTGCATCGGCCTGCCGGTAGCCCCCCATGACTCACCTCATCAAAGCCTTCGATCAAGGTGCGAATTTTTTGCACACCCGTTGCCGTTTCACCCGACATAGCTATCCCAACGTCGCATCCTCTTCCTCCAATTCATCATACAAGAGGTCTAGGCCAATCAATACCTTTTCCCGGTCCGACAGGTCACCAATAATCCGCCGCACCGGTGGGGGCAAAATCCGCGACAGGGTGGGCGTTGCCAGAATTTTATCCTCTTCTGCCAAGCGGGGATTGGCCAAAATATCAATCACTTTCAGGGTATAGACCCCCTTGAACTCCCGCGCCAAAATATCCCGCAAGGTGGCCAATGCCCGCACCGAATTGGGGGTGTTGCCCGCCACGTAGAGTTTGAGAATATACACTTTTTTGGTGGCGCGACTCATGGCTCTTCCCCCGTCTTTTCGACCATAGCACGGCGATAGCGTTCGCACAAATGGGCAATTACGTCAATCAAGGTTAAGCGGTAATCCAACACTAATTCTTCACTGCGGCCTTCCAATTTTAACTGTTTGGTAATTTCGTCCATAAACTGCACATGGATGCCCAATATCTCCGAAATGGGTACGTTGAGGCGATAGGCGACGTAGGTGAAACGGGCAATCCGTTCGTGGACGTGGGGGGCATTGCGAAAATAAAGCAGGATAATTTCGTAGTATAGTTTTTGTAATTGCTGTAGCCATTTTTGCTGTTCTTCCAGGGTTAATTTTGCCCAACCCTGTTGGGGAATCTCCTCGCACGTGGGGGGGGCAGTCATCGCCTGGGGCACCGGGACCAAATCCGAACCATCCATAGATTAAAGGTAGCATTCCAAACGGGGATCAACCAAAACGATATGCGGCTTGAGGGCCATTTCCCCCACCTGTTGCCCAATTCCCAAAAAACGTCCTTGCGCATCATACACCCGCCACCAAGGGGCTGGTGGGGCGCACCAAATTTGGGTTTGGCCTTGACACCAGGCGCGGGCTTGGGGCGCTGTTAGGGAGGCGACGGGGAGATGGGATAAAACCTGGTCGGGGGGCTGCAGCATTTGGCTGGGGGTGGCTGCGTCCAATTCGGCCAAGGGAATGCTGTGACGCAGGTCCATACCGCCGCTGTGGGTGCGTTCGAGGGCGCTGAGGGTGGCGGGAATCGCTAAGGTTTGCCCGATATCCCGCGCCAGGGCACGGATGTAGGTTCCGGGGCCGCAGTGGACAGATAGGGTGAGCTCCGGGAAGGGGCCGGGCTGCCAATGTTCAACCTCTAGGGCAAAAATCTCCACCTGGCGGGGGGATAGGATGACCGTTTCCCCGCGACGGGCTAGGTCGTAGGCGCGTTGGCCCTGCACGTGGACGGCGCTAAAAGCGGGTGGGGTTTGGGCAATTACGCCGATAAATTGGACCAGGACGCGCTCCACTTGGGCAAGGGTCAAATCCGGGACCGGCGTTTGCCTTTCGATTTCCCCGTCGAGGTCATCGGTGCGGGTTTGCACGCCAAAGCGAATGGTGGCGCGATAGCGTTTGGTGGGGGGCAAAAAGGGCAACAAACGGGTCGCCCGCCCGACGGCAATGGGCAAAACACCCGTAGCCGCTGGGTCGAGCGTGCCGCCATGCCCGACCCGTTTGCACCGTAACCGGCGCCGTACCTGGGCAACACAGTCATGGGAGGTCATCCCCAAGGGTTTATTCAGGTTGAGAAAACCATCCATGCGGGCTGCCAGCGTTATGGGCAGGTTGCTCAGGCGGTGAAGGTTGGGGTCTGCCCTTGCAACGGCAAAATTAGCGGCGACCCATCACCCGCCTGCACCCTTGATTGTTCATTGTACGTTACGGTTGCCTGGTGTTTGATAGGCTGAATTTGGCCGTCGGGACGGGTGCCAACCGATGGCTGGGGCATAGTTCGGGATGGAAAAGTCGGCCCCTTTCCTAACCGGAAAACCGCCTTTGCGTTTGCGGCGAGGGGACGATAGCCCGATGGGGTCGCGCTTGGCCTAGGAGGGAATTGCGCCGTCTGCCTGCTAGAGTAGTAGGTGAGCGAGAAATGCGGACAACCTATGTTTTGCGGGCATGATTTCCCTTCCCTGGCGCCAAGGTGCACCGCTGATTTTGGTTGTGGATGATGAACGGGCCATCCGCGAGGTATTGCAGCAGGAAATGGAGCGGGAGGGGTATCGCACGCTGACGGCGACCAATGGGGCGGAGGCGTTGGAACTATGTCACAAACATTTGCCGGATATGGTGTTGTTGGATGCGGTGATGCCGACGTTGGACGGGTTTCGCTGTTGTGCCGAAATTCGCCGCCGGCCGGAATGTCAGGATTTGCCGGTGTTGATGATTACCAGTTTGGACGATGAGGAGTCGGTGGCCGAGGCCTTTGCCGCAGGGGCTACAGACTACATCATCAAGCCGTCGAAGCAGATTCACTGGGGGGTGTTGCGGCAACGGGTGCGGCGTTTGCTCCAGGCCTATGCGGCGATGCGGGAGTTGCACCAGCGCAGTGCTCAGGAGCGCAAGTTGACCCAGATTACGGCGCAGGTGCGGCGGTCGTTGGATTTGGCGACCATTTTGCAGACGACGGTGCAGGAGGTGCAGGACCTGTTGCAGGTGGAACAGGTGGCGATCTGCGAGGTGAGGGAGACGGCCCACTTTACGGTCGAGGCAACCAGCGCGGGCTGGCCGTCGGTGTTGCATCTGGCGGTTGGGTTGCCCCAGGCGGTGGTTCAGGAACCCCAGCAGGGGTTGGTGCAGGTGAGCGATGGGGAGGCGGTGCCCACGGATTCCTGGTATGGGGCGTTGATGCGGCAATTTGGCATGCAGGCGTTTTTGGCCGTGCCGGTGGTGTTGGGGGAGCGGCTGTGGGGGTTGCTGACGGCGCACCACTATTCCACGCCCCGCACCTGGTCGCCCCACGAGGTGAATATGTTGCAACAGTTGACGATGCAGTTGGCCAGTGCGATTCAACAGGCGCAGTTGTACCAACAGTTGGAGATTGCCAATGGGGAGTTGCGCCGCTTGGCGGCGTCGGATGGCCTGACCCAGTTGTCCAACCGCCGCCGTTTTGATGAGTACCTCGCGGAGACATGGCAGCGGCTGCTGCAAAAGCCGGCACCCCTGTCGCTGATCCTGGCGGATATTGATTTTTTCAAAAGCTACAATGATACCTACGGTCATGTGGCCGGGGATGAATGCCTGCAACGGGTGGCCCAAGCGATTCGCCAGGTGGTCACGGGGGCGACCGGACTGGTGGCGCGCTACGGGGGGGAAGAGTTTGGGGTCATTTTGCCCGATACGCCGTTGGCGCCCGCAATGACGGTGGCCGAGCGGATGCGGGTGAAGGTGGTGCAGTTGCGGATTCCCCACGCCAATTCCCCGGTGCATGAGTATGTCACCCTGAGTTTGGGGGTGTCGAGTATGCTGCCCAGTCCCCAGACGGCGCCGGCGCAACTGGTAGCAGCGGCGGACCAGGCCCTGTACCAGGCCAAACAACAGGGGCGCAATTGTGTGGTTCCCTATTGAGGTAGCAGCGGATGCGATGGCGGTGGTGGCGACCCCGGTGTATTGCCCGGATTGAAATCAACGGCCTTATCAACGGGGCGATGCGCAAGCGGGTGTTGAGCGCCCTGCAGGTGGTCAAAACGAAGCGGTTTCCGGCGCTGCTGGTGCGGATTGACAGCCCCGGCGGCACGGTGGGGGATTCCCAGGAAATTTACGGTGCGCTGCGGGATTTGCAGTCCCAGATGCCGATTGTGGCCAGTTTTGGCAGCATTGCGGCGTCGGGGGGGGTGTACGTGGGCCTGGGCGCGCCCTACATCGTGGCCAATCCCGGCACGGTGACCGGCAGTATTGGCGTGATTTTGCGGGGGAATAATTTGGAGGAATTGCTCAAGAAAATTGGGGTTTCCTTCAAGGTGGTCAAGTCCGGGCCATATAAGGATATTCTGGCGTTTGACCGGGAATTGACCCCGGAAGAGCAAGGGATTTTACAGCAATTGATCGATGTGAGTTATCAGCAATTTGTGCATACGGTGGCCACCGCCCGCCATTTGCCTGTCGAGCAGGTGCGCACCTTTGCCGATGGGCGGATTTTTACGGGGGAGCAGGCGCTGGCGCTGGGGGTGGTAGACCGTCTGGGCACCGAGGAGGACGCCCGCCGCTGGGCTGCGGAATTGGCCGGACTGGACCCGGAACGGACGCCCGTGCGCACCATCCCAGGCCGTCCCCGTTCGCCCTTGGCCCGCCTGAGCGGCGCCAGTTTGCCCTGGGAATATGCGGGGATTCCGCTGTGGCTCTACAGCCCCTAGCCATGAAAAAACCAGCCCTGAGGGCTGGCCCTGACTGCTGTGTTGAGAGGAGAAAAGATCAAGGACTCCTGACCTTTGCTCTGTAAACAAATGTAAAGGGATGGGGGGGCAAATGCAAGTCCTAGGGGGAGCGGCGTTGCATGGCCTGCCACACCAGGCGGTCGAGGGCAGGGAGGAAACGGTCATCGGCGCTATAGGCCGGGTCGTCGCCAAAGACCACCAGGATGTAGGCCAAGCGGCCATCACTGCGGGTGACGATCACCCCATCGTGGCGGGTGGCACTGGTTTGTCCCTCCTTGCCCATGACGAAAGCATCGCCGGGCAAAGCGGCACCCAAAAAACCCGCCCAATGCTGGGCGCGACCTTGGGGGGGGCGTTCCATCAACTCTTGCATTTGGTGGCTCATGGCGGGGGAGACGGCCTGCAGGCTGTAGATTTCGTAGAGCAAGCGGGCGGTTTGCCAGGTAGAAAGCAGGTTGCGGCTGGGTTGGCTGTCGCCCCCCCGCAGTTGTTGCTCCCGTCCCTGGGGTTCTTCTTGCCCCAGGCTGTAGATAGGGAAATTTTTGTGTTGTAGGTTGAGATAGCCGTACCCTGCCGCCCGAAAAAAGTTGCTCAGTTGGGCCCGCTGTTGGCGCCATTGGAGAAATTGCTCCGGGGGTAGGGCATCCCCCGAGGTCGTACCGGTGATGGCATCCACCACCGCACTGGCAGCATCGTTGCTGGACTGTTGCATCATGGCTGCTAGGTCAACCTGGGCCGCCGTCTCGGCAGACAGCAGCCCCGCCTGCCGGTAGGCCAAAAAGGTCACCAGCCAAAACAACTTCACCACACTGGCCGGATAGCGCAACTGCTGTTGCTGATAGCCAGCAATCTGCAGGTCGTCCGGGCGGGTGACATCCATCAAGGTAATCGAGAGGGCCGCCAGGGGCAGACCCTGACCCTGCACCCAGGCCACCATCCGGTTCACAATTGCCTGGAGTTCGGGGCTGTAACGGGTGGGGGGGGCAGTCCGAACGTTATAGACCAGGGGTGCCGCCGTCGGCTCGGCAGGGGTAAGGCCGTCATCCCTGGAGGAGGTAGCTGAGGGCAGCGACGGTTGCGACCAGCGCCAGGCCAACCACCCCCCCGCCAGAAACCCGCCACTCCCAGCCGCCCCAAACACCAATAAACCCAGCCACGGCCAAGACCAGTGCCACTTGTAGGGTCTGCGCCCGCTTAATCCCACCTCACGCCCACCATACCACGCCTATCCAGTATAGCTGGGCATGCCGCTGCACTCCCCCCAAGCCAAAAAATACCCCACCCTAGGCGGGGCCACTTGGCTAGGTTCACCCAGCAAGACTTCAGGCCGGGGTAATGCTGGCGATCCGCCCCCCCTGCCGTTGAATTTGTTGCATCCGCAGCGAGAGTTGCTCGTAGGGCACCAACAGGGTTTGGGTACTGCGCCGCACCCGCGCCCCCGTCACCCCCGTCACTTCCACCCGGTACACCCGACTGCTGTCGCCGACCAACGCCCCCTGCCGCGCGGGCCCGGTCTGATTGGGGGTCGGTCGAAACGCCCAGGCATCATTCACCCCCGAAGGCGCAATCACCGTGTTGGCCCGATTGCGCGCCAAATCCCAAATCAGCCGCGGGTTGCGCTGCTCCACTTGCGCCCGGTCGCTGTTGGCATAGCCCCGGTACAGCCGGAACATCCGGGTAAAGCCCACCGTTTTTTGGCCCCGTTGCGACCAAAAACCCCGATAGTAGGGCACGATGTACTCGCCAAAATTCTCCTGGTACTCCGGGCTATCAATATAGCTGTCAATTTCCGCCTCGTAGCCCTGGTTGACGTAAATATCGTTGTGCAGGCTAATTTCCCGCTCGTCATAGGGGGCGCGCCCGAGCAAATGTTTGTAATTCAACTCGATAAACCGCACCTGGGGATGGGGATAGAAAAATTTGTTTTTATACAACTCAGATTTGGCCAACGCCCGCACAAATTCCCGCACGGTGATATTGCCATTGCGCAACTGCGACTCGGCAAACTTCAACCGCTCCGACCCCATAACGTAATCATTGCCAAGCACCTGGCGGTAGGCCGCCCGGATCACCCGCTCGTAATCTTGGGCTGTGGCTTGGCTACGCAGCTCAACCCGACTGTCCCGGTCAAACTCACTAATACCTAAATTCTGCGCCGAAGTGGATGTGGTCATGGCGTTTCTCCCCAAAGTAACAAACTGGCTCCCAAAAACAAACCCGGCAAGAACCACCCCCAAGGCGATTCCCACCGGGTTGGCGCCCCCAAGCCTAGCTCAGGGCGTTGATGGCGTAGTCAATGTAGTTGTTGGCTTCCGTGGCCGCCTGACCGGTCAGCCCATGATTGGCCTTGATGCTCTTGAGGGCTTCCACGTACCAACTGGGAGACAGATTGAAAGCGCTGTTAATTTCATCCAAACCGGCGAGCAAATACTCATCCATCGGCCCGGTGCCACCCACGATCAGGCAATAGGTGATCATCCGCAGGTAGTAGCCGATGTCCCGCGCACACTTGGCCTTGCCCCGCTCATCGTAGGCATACTCGTTGCCCTGCATTTGGGTCGTGTAGGGGAACTTGCTGTACACCGCCTGCGCCGCTTGGTTGATGAGCTGATCCGCTTTTGCCGTCAACTCCTTGGCCGCCTGCAAACCCGCCTGCGCCCGGCCAAACCGACCAAACGCCGCCTGCAATTCGGTGTTGCTCAAGAAACGACCTTCGCTATCGGCTGCCGCAATAATTTCCGTCAAAGGGGTCTTCATGATTCAGTCACTCCTAAAAAAACAACTCAACACAACCAGTCAGAGCACCAGCCCACTACACCACCGCTGCCGCCGCCCGGTCAAAGTAGCTGGCGATCTCGGAGATGATTTGGCTGCAATCCCCACGCGTAATGCCGTTGGGGTCGTTGACAATGGCAATCGCCGCTTCCTTCATCTTTTGAATGCCCACCGCCACCGACGCCCCCGGCACCCCCAGGGCTTGGTAGGTTTCCCGCAACCCATTCAAACACCGGTCATCCAACACACTGGCATCCCCGGCCAACACCGCATAGGTCACATAGCGCAGGATGATTTCCATATCCCGCAGACAGGCCGCCATCCGCCGACTGGTGTAAGCGTTGCCACCCGGTTGGATCAATTGGGGCTGTTCCGCAAACAGGCTGCGCGCCGCATTGGTGACAATGGCCGCCGCATTGGAAGTCATACGGTTGACGGCATCTAAACGCTTGTTGCTTTCGGCCACCATCGCCGACAGGGCATCAATCTGGGCAGCACTGATGAATTCCCCCCGCATGTCCGCTTGGGCAACAACTTTGGCAAATGCGTCCAACATGGATGTGAATCTCCTTAAAACGGAATCTGCATTAAACAGTTTTCATGGTGGAAGATGCAGCCGGCCCCCTCACCCCCTCGAACCATTCTCAAAAACCCACGGTTTCTCAGAATCGCCCCAAGAGGTGCAGAACCAAGCCCGCGGCCTAAACCGCACATCCTCCAAAAACCTTTATAACTGAAGATTAGAGCCAACTTTTTTAAGAATCATTGCAGAGCACTGCCGCCAGACCACGCGCCGATCAACCACCGCCAACCCATACCACAAAGGTATTACCCGTGTTCCATCCCCAAACCCCGGCCCGTCCGTTCGCCAAACTTTGTAACACAAATTAACATTAGTTTATTATTTCTGCAGATTAGGGCGGTTGGGGCGGGCCAATGGCGGCATTTTATTTATATTTCTTAATAAATTTGCCAAAACTCCTTAACATTCTCACAAAAGCGGGGGATGGCCGTCATAGTATCATCAGAAGTCAGGGTGCAAGCGAGCGGACGGCCCCAAGCATTCTAGATTGTGGAGACAGACCAATGGCGTTACCTTTGCTCAGTTACAAGCCGACCAGTCAGAATCAGCGGGTGGTGGGTTATGAGGTGCCAGGCGACGAGCAACCCCGGATGTTTACGACGGAAAATTTGCTCTCGCCCGGTGATATGGATGGGCTGATTTGGGCGGCCTACCGGCAGATTTTCAGCGAGCATCAGTTCATTAAGGCCAACCGGCAGACCATTTTGGAATCGCAGCTGCGCTACGGCCAGATTACGGTGCGGGATTTCATCCGGGGGCTGTTGCTCTCGGAGGCCTTCCGCCGGTACAACTACGATGTCAACGACAACTACCGTTTTGTGGAATTGGTGGTGCAGCGGGTGCTGGGGCGGGATGTCTACGGCCAGCCGGAAAAAATTGCCTGGTCCATTGTGTTGGCAACCAAGGGGATCAAGGGGTTTGTGGATGCCCTGCTCAACAGTGCGGAATATATGGAGAATTTTGGGGAGAATACGGTGCCCTACCAGCGGCGGCGGATTTTGCCCCAGCGGGCCATTGGGGATACGCCCTTTAATCTGAAAACGCCGCGTTATGGGCCTTACTACCGGCAAAAACTGGGCTTCCCGCAACTGGGGGCAGGGCTACCGGCCAAGCGGATTCCCGACCGGGGCCGCAAGGGGGGCGACCCTGCCGATTACCGGGAGTTGGCCCGCCTGATTATTTACGCGGTGAAAACGCCGCCGGCGACGGTCACCATTCCCCAGGACTTTCTGGCGGCTGTGCCCCGCCGCTAGGGGTTCAAAGGCAGTTTCTGCCGGGGGGGTCGGGCGATGGTGGGGAACCGCCAGCCCCGGTCAAACCCCCGTTCCGACATTTTCAGCACCGGGGCCGCCTGAAACCGCTTGAATTCTGCCTGTTGCACCATCTGCATCACCCGTTCCACCAAAGCGGGGTCGTGGCCGGCCTGGGCCATCTGAGCGGGCGTTTGCCGTTCCTGGAGCCAGCGCTGCAGGATGTCATCCAAGACGGGGTAAGGGGGCAAGGTGTCCTGGTCGGTTTGCCCCGGTTTGAGTTCGGCGCTGGGAGCCTTGGTGAGAATGTTTGGCGGGATAACGGCTAGGCCCCGCTGGGCTTGCGTATATTCATTGTACCAACAGGCAAGGGCGTACACCTGGGTTTTGAATAGGTCCCCGATTGGTGCCAGCGCCCCGCACATATCCCCGTAGAGGGTGCAGTATCCCACCGCCAGTTCCGATTTGTTGCCGGTCGCCAGCACCAGGGCACGGAATTTATTGGCCAGCGCCATCAGCAGCGTGCCCCGGATGCGGGCTTGGAGATTTTCTTCGGTGACATCGGCGGCGTAGTGGTGAAACAGGGGCGCCAGGGTCGTGGTGTAGCTGGCCATCAGCCCATGGATGGGAATTTTCTCCGTGGCGATGCCCAAATTGGCCGCCAGGGCCAGCGCATCGGTCACCGAGTGGTCAGAACTATAAGGCGAGGGCATCAGCACCCCCAACACCTGCTCCGGCCCTAGGGCCTGCACCGCCAAGGCCGCCACCACCGCCGAGTCAATGCCGCCGCTAAGTCCCACCAGTACCCGCTGGAAGCCGCTTTTGCGGACGTAGTCCTGAATCCCCAGCACCAGCGCCTGCCAAACCTCCGCCCAGGGGTCCAGGGGGGGATGCACCCGTGTCCCTTGCCATTGCCCCCGGACATGGGTCACCACCTGCACCTCCTGGGTAAACCCCGGCCCCCGATGCACCACCGTCCCCGTGCGGTCAAAAATCAAATTCTGCCCGTCAAATACCAGGGCATCCGTCCCCCCCACCTGATTGACATAAATCAGGGGAATTTGGTACTTGCGGGCGCAGTGGGCCAACAGGGATTCCCGCAGGGCCGGTTTCCCCTGCCAGTAGGGCGAGGCCGACAGATTAATCAACAGGTCAATCCCCCGTTCCACCAGCGGCGGCACGGGATTTTCCGGGTAACGGCGCCCGCTCCAAAATTCCTCGTCGTTCCAAACATCCTCACAAATCGTAATTCCCAAACGCCATTCCTGCCAGCGCAACACATTCACCTGGCGACCGGGCTGGAAATAGCGATGTTCATCAAAGACATCGTAATCCGGGAGCAACTGCTTATAAAACGTATAACGGACGCGCCCATCATACAGCAACGCCGCCCCATTAAAAAGCGGTTTTTCCCCGTTTTTCCACCAGTCGGGATTGGGGAAAATACTCCCCACCAACACCCCGATTTTCGGCGGCAAGCGCAAGGCCAAATGATGCAACACCGTTTGGCAATTTTCCACAAACAGCGGGTCGAGCACCAAATCCTGGGGCGGATAGCCACACAGGGACAACTCCGGCGTAATCAATAGCGAAATCCCCTGAAATGCACAGTTCTTGGCGGCCTGGAGAATTTTTTGACTGTTGCCCAGCAAGTCGCCGACGGTGGGATTTAACTGAGCCAAACCCAAACGCAGTTCACTCATACAAATACCAACGGTTTATCTTTGTAGGGTAAAAAAGCGCGTTCGTCGAAGCGGTATAAACTGGCTGGCCGCCCTGCCCCCCGCCAGACTTTTTTGCCCGTATCCCGCAAAAATCCCAGTTTCAACAGCCGGGCGCGAAAATTGGAATAATCGCTGAAATCTTCCCCCAAGATGATGGTGTAAAGTTGGTAGAGTTCTCCCAGGGTAAACAACTCCGGCAACACCTGAAAGGCAATCGGACTGTATTCCAACTTGTTGCGTAACCGCTGGTAGCCATAGCGGACGATCTGGGCGTGGTCTCCCCACAACGGCGGCAGTTGGTGTACCGACACCCAGCACACCGGTTCCGGTTCGACAAGCAACTGGGTACTGGCATACTGCACCAGGGCAAAATAGGCCACGCAGAGACACCGCTGCCCCTGCTGTTCCCGGTCATCCCGCCCCGGCCCGCCAAAGGTGTAAAGTTGTTCTAAGTACAAATGCTCGACTTTGACCTTGTTTGCCAACACTTGGTAGGCCTGTTCGGCCAGGGTGAGTTCTGGGGCCAGGGGCATCCCCGGCAACCGCGCCGGTTCCCCGCCCACGACCAGCACCAGTAGCCGGTGGGCCTCTATATCTACGGAAAAAATCACGGTGACCACATCCACACTGACGGGGGTCATACGGTAGAGGGGAGAACGACGTCCTGGTAGAGCTGATGTCGGCGAATGTAGTCCAACACGCCGGGGCTGAGTTCATCCAGGCGTTGCCCTTCGCGAAAGGCCCGCGAGGACCAATCCGGCACGGTAATCGGGGCGATGCTCACCCGGGGGCTAAGCTGTTTTAACCAATCCAAGGCCGCCGGGGCCAAGGTATAGCCGGTGCGGGGGATGATCACCACTTCCACCTGGGGGAACAATTCTTCCGCCTGATGCCAGCGGGGCAATTGGGGCAACAAATCCGCCCCCAACGCCAGGGTCAACCGCGCTTCCGGCCATTGGCTTTGCGCCCGTGCCACACTCACGCGGGTAAACCGATGGCTCAATTCCGGACACAAACGCACCTTGGGTTCCCCCAATTCCTGCACCAGACAGTCCAGCATGGCCATCCGATGCACCAAGGGGGTTTGCCCCTCCTTCATGGGGTTGTCCGCCGCCCACACCAGCACCAGGTCAAACGCCTGCGCCAGCCACTGAATAATCTGCCGGTGCGCCAATGTCGGAGGGTCCGCACTGGTGCCAAAGAGAGCCAAGCGTTGGGGAGCCGCCATCGTTGCCTCGGTAACAGTAAAATTATAGTGATTTTAACCAAAAATGAGGGATTGTGCCAAAACTAGGGTTGGGCAGCGCGATGCCCCAGATGTTCATCTCTACCTGCTGGGGGGTTGGGGCATTTCTATTACCTGATGTGCAGATGCATCTGTGAGTGAATTAAACGATGTGGAGAGAAAAAAGGGGGTGCCAAGGATTTGAGGATGGGAAATTAAATCAGAAAAAGCCCATGTTAAATTTCCGGCTCCCATTAGCGACGATAGATGCAAGACAAAGAAAGAGTAATACAGGTCAGGAACCCACAGACATAATTCTTGCCCTGCAACACATTGATGGGCACTATTGATGATGAACTCAAATTTCAGACAGATGACTGTATCTCGCTTATGGAATTTCTCGGATTGGGTGTTCAAGACTGAATTTCTAATGCTATAGCTAGGTAGGTTAAGGTTGTTGCCTGAAGATTCATGGCTACGCCTAGCGACCCATAGCATGTCAACCTTTGCCTGCTTAGCTATATAGTCGTTTCACAAGAAAATGCAACACTTTGAGGCACTGGTCATCGCTGTATCCCCTTCCAGGACAGGGTTTGCAGGTAAAGGCGAATGTTGCAAACTTGTTTGAAATGACTATAAAACTCAGAAGTGTTGCGCTCAAAACCGAGAGCATGACATATAGAGCCGCCCCCGTCGCCACCGGCGTTCTAACCCCAGGGCTGAACCAAGGAGAACAGCCACCCCTAGCCGGATGATGAACTCTATTTGGGTCATGCGCCATTCTCCAGCATGCCCCGCCAGCCCAACCAGAACATTTCACTTGCCCAAATCCAATCAATAACGGGGTTGATGCTGTTGGCAAATTCCTTGTTTTATCCGCTTAATCGTCCACATCAGTAGATTTTTGCCAAGTAGTCCTGCAACCACTACTGCCAAGAACATCTGTATCAAGCGGTACAGGGCGAAGGAAACATTGCCTTGGTGAAGGGTAATCAACATCAACAAAATTCTTCCGCGTCAACGGCTCTCCACCCCCAGAGCGAAACAACAGCAGCAGTTCGTACACCTGTGAAATTCAGTCCTGGCGGGCCGAACGCACCGCCGCCCAAAAACAACCGACACTTGCCGGGACACTCACCAGCAAGATACCCCAGGTCAGCGTTGGCCCCAACTGGGGATGACCATAGCCCAACTCAAACACACATCCCACAGCCGCGATGGCCGACACGCACGCACCTGCCAAAAACAGACCACTGACCGGGGTCAAGGGACTCATCACGACCGCACCCGCCGCACATCCGCCAGGGAAAACCGGTGTTTGCTCAATTCCTGCGCCAAGGCCAGGGGATTTTCCACCCGGTCCACAAACATCACCCCTTGCAGGTGATCCATTTCGTGCAAAATTACCCGCGCCGTCAGACCCACAAATTCGCGCCGCTGCAATTTACCGGTTTCGTCTTTGAAACTCACAGTCACCTGCGCCGGACGTTTCACCGGCAAAAACACCCCCGGAATACTCAAACATCCCTCCTCGCCCGTTTCTAGGGTGTCACTCTGGGCTTCCAGCACCGGATTAATCAACACCAAAGGTGGCGTGGCTGGATTTTCCGGGTCGGTATCCACCACCAACATCTGTTTCAAAATCCCCACCTGGGGGGCAGCCAGACCGATCCCCTCCTTGCTGTACATGGTCTGGAGCATCCGGATGGCCAATTCCCGCAACTCCTGGTTGATGTGGGTGACCCGCTTGGCCACCTGCCGCAAAACCTTGCTGCCCAAAATCTCTACGCGCAGCGGCGGGGTTTTTAACTTTTCTTTGCTGATTGTTAAGGTGGCGCCGGCCATAATGCCCATTTCGTAACCCCTTTTTTAATGTAGCATGAGTATATCCCCAGCAGCAGGGCGATGATGGCGGAACCTCAGCGTACCATCCGGTTTCAATTTCCTGTGACCCCGGAACGGGTGCCGCAGTACGTTAACATTACCCTAGCCAATCACGTGAATGACGATGTGGTGCTAGATTTTGGGTTTTTGGACCCTTTTTGTCTGCCTGCGGGTTTGCCGTCGAATGGGGCGGAATCCGGCGCAGTGATGGTGCAGCCGGTGGCGCGGGTGGCAATGAATCTGCGGGTGGCCGAGCAATTGTACCAACAACTGCACGCACTTTTGACGGAACGTCGCCGTCAGCGTTTGCCGGGAGTGCGGCATTATCCCCAGCAACCGCCTACCAATCCTGCTGTTTAATCTGACCGGCGTATGTCGCTGCTGTTGGTGGAAGATGACCCGGAACTGCGGGAACCCCTGACGGCTTTGTTGCGGCAACAGGGGTATGCGGTGGAAGCGGTTGCCGATGGGCAAATGGCCTATCAACTGGCGACCCAAAATAGCTATGAATTGTTGATTTTGGATTGGCTGGTGCCCGCTTTGGATGGCTTGACCCTTTGTCAACGGTTGCGGCAGCAGGGGTTGACCACGCCGGTTTTGTTTTTGACCGCCCGCGATAGTCTGACGGACCGGGTGCAGGGGTTGGATGCGGGGGCGGATGATTATCTGGTCAAACCGTTTGCGTTTGCCGAGTTGGCAGCGCGGGTGCGGGCGTTGTTGCGGCGGGCACCGGGGGGGATGCCCCTAACCCGTTTGCAGGTGGGGACGTTGGTGTTGGTACCGGAGCAGCGGTTGGCCTACCGGGGCGGGCGGCAAATTCTGTTGTCGGAGAAGGAAACGCAACTGTTGCTGGTGTTGATGCAACATCCGGGGCAGATTGTGTCCCATGCCCAGTTGGCGGCGCAGTTGTGGCCGGGGGAACCGCAGGTGGACCGGAATCTGTTGGCGGCTCAGGTGCGTCTGTTGCGGCGTAAATTGGAGCGACCATCGGAACCGCCGTTGATTCAGACCTGGTACGGGCGGGGGTATGGGCTGTTGCCCCCTTGAGTTGCGGCATGGGGTATGATGAAGGCTAATTGGCGTTGACGGAAGGTTGCACCAGTGGGAGCGGTTATGGGGAGGAAACGGTGGCTATGGGGAGTGGGTTTGATGGTGGTGCTTGGGGGCATGGCACCGCCGGCGCAGGCGGCGCGCACGGTGAATTTCTGGTTTAATATTTTGGAGGTGGCAAGTATTTCGGTGGCGGATTTACGCCGGTTTGTGGATAAGAAAGAACTGTCGCCCCGTTTGCAGGGTACGCTGCGGCTGTTGCCCGAAAAGGACCGGCAGGGCCTAGAGCAGATTTTGCGTTTTAAGTTGGCTTTGGAGGCCCGCCAGGTGGTGCGTCTGGTGGATTCGCCTGCGGTGGAAAAGACGTTGGCGCAGATTCCGCCTTTGTTTTTGCCCAACCAGTCGGCTGCGGTGTTGCCGGGGATGAAGGGGGCCATCATTTTGGCGGCCATTCCGCGGGAAAAGGGGGGGTTCCGGGACAAGGATGGGTTTGGGTTGGTGAATGTTCTGGAGGCGTACCCGGCAGCGGAAATGAATATGGATATTCCGGCACTGTTGCGGCTGGGGCAGCAGGGGTTTGATCTGCAGAAGCTGCTGGGGGGCGGTCTCGGTCGCTAGATGGAGGTTTTGGTCACAGGGGGAACGGGGTTCATCGGCGCGCGGCTGGTGACGCGTCTGCGGGAACGGGGGGCGCAGGTGCGGCTTGTGACCCGTCATCCCCAACGGGCGCAGCGGCTGTTTCCCTGGGCGGCGGTGTGGCCGGTGACGGCGTTGGCGCAGGCGGTCGCAGGCTGCAGTGGGGTGGTGAATCTGGCGGGGGAACCGATTATTGGGCGGTGGACGCCAGAGCGCCGGCGGGCGATTCGCGAGAGCCGGGTGGGTTATACCCAGCAATTGGTGCAGGCGATAGCCCAGGCGCCGGTGCGTCCTGAGGTGCTGGTGAATGCCTCGGCGATTGGCTACTACGGGGCGAGCGAAACGGCGGTGTTTACGGAAGAAAGTCCGCCGGGGGAGGGTTTTTTGGCGCAGGTGTGTCGGGATTGGGAACAGGCGGCGCAGGCGGTGCAGGAGTTGGGGGTGCGGTTGGTGATTTTTCGCATTGGCATTGTGTTGGGGATGGGGGGTGCCCTGGCGCGGATTTTGCCGCCGTTTCGGGCGTTTTTGGGGGGGCCGATTGGTTCGGGCCGCCAGTGGTTTGCCTGGATTCACCAGGAGGATATGGTGAATTTGATTCTGACGGCGTTGACTGACCCGGCCTGGCAGGGGGTGTACAATGCGACTGCGCCCCAACCGGTGCGAATGGCGGAGTTGTGTCGTACCCTGGGGCGGGTGTTGCAGCGGCCTTCTTGGTTGCCGGTGCCGGGGGTGCTGCTGGAGCTGCTGTTGGGGGATGCGGCGCAGGTCATTCTCACCGGCCAACAGGTGTTGCCCCAGCGGGTGCTGGCGATGGGCTTTGCCTACCAATACCCCACCTTGGCGCCGGCGCTGCAAAGTATTCTCCAGCCGGGGGCAGCAAGCGGGTGACTACGGCGCGAATCGTCGGTTTTGTCGGTGTTGCCCATCTTCCTTGCTGGCGACCCGGCGTTCGACGATGACCTGGGGGGTGCGTTGATGGCTATGGATGAGGAGTTAGCGTTGTTGGCGTCCACGCTGCGGCGGGCAGGTGCGGCGGTGCGCCAGGTTATTGGCAGGGGGTTACAAACGACGTACAAAACGGGGGATGACCCGTTGACCCAGGCGGATGTGGCGGCCAATCAAATTTTGCAGGCCAGCCTGTTGGGGGCGTTTCCCGAGGATGGCTGGCTGTCGGAAGAAACCCAGGATAACCCCCACCGGTTGACCCGGCAGCGGGTGTGGGTGGTTGACCCGATTGACGGCACCCGCGAGTTGGTGGCGGGAATTCCCGAATATGCCCTGTCGGTGGCGCTGGTGGTCGCGGGGATGCCCCAACTGGGGGGCGTCTATAACCCGGCGACGGAGGAGCTGTTTTTGGGGGTGGTCGGCCAAGGGGTCACTGCCAATGGGCAACCGGTGCGGGCGGACCATCCCTTGGGGGCGCAGCCGCTGGTGTTGGCCAGCCGTTCGGAGGTGCAGCGGGGGGAATGGACCCAATTCCAGGAACAGATGGCGGTGCAGGCGGTGGGGTCGATTGCCTACAAGTTGGCGTTGGTGGCGGCAGGACGCGCAGATGCCACCTTGAGCTTGCGGCCCAAACACGAATGGGATGTGGCGGGGGGTGTGGCGCTGGTGTTGGCGGCAGGGGGCGTGGTCACGACGGCGACGGGGGCGCCTTTGGTGTTTAACCAAATGCCACCTTTGCTCCCGAACATTCTGGCGACCACCCAAGCGGCAGCTCCGGTGATCCGGCAACGGCTGGCCGCCACACTAGGATAGAAAAGACCGGGAAATCCTAGGGGGGCGGGGATGAAAACGGCGCAGGAATTGCGGCAATTGTTGCAACGCAAGTGGGGCCATGCCTACGATGTGCAACTGCGGCGGCTGCGGGACCGCGTTTATTTCCAGGTGATGTGGCGGTATTTGGAGCAGGCGTCCTTCCCGTTGAGTGAGGAAGAATATCTGGCCCATTTGCAGCGGGTATTGCTTTATCTCCATGAATGGCAAGCCGTTGACCAGGTTTGGCAGTGGTTGGAACAGACCCGTGAACGCCCCCGGTTGGGACGGGCGGTGAGTTTACCTCTGACTCTGGGGCAACGGGCAAGGGAGTGGTTGGGAGAACCGGGGTAAATGCCGCAGGCGGATGTGTTGATCCTGACCAACGGGCCGGGGGAGGTGGCGACATGGGTGCGTCCGGTGGTGACCCAACTGCACCGCACCTGGGGCGAACGGCTGCGGATTTCGGTGGTACTGTCTCCCTGTCCCCACAGCACAGGTGCCGAAGTCCACATCCTGCAACGGTTGCCGGGGGTGGCGCGGGTGCAGGCCGCTCGGGATTTTTGGCCGTTTTTGCTGTGGGGGCGCACGGCGGCGGGTTGGGATTGGCTGCCCCGCGGGGTGGTGGTGTTTTTGGGGGGCGACCCGTTTTATACCCTGGTGTGCGGCTGGCGCTTGGGCTATCCGACCCTGGCTTATGCGGAAGTGCGGGTGCGCTGGCCGGGGTGGTTTACGGCTTTGGCGCTGCGGCATCCCCAGTTGCTGGCGCAGGTGCCTTGCCGAGACCGTGCCCGGGCGCGGGTGGTGGGGGATTTGATGGTGGCCGCCACGGCAATCCATCCTGCCGCTCAAGACCGGCCTACCCCCGAGGCCCCGGCGCTGATTGGTCTCCTGCCCGGTTCCAAACCCAACAAACTCCGCCAGGGAGTGCCCTTTTGTTTGACGGTGGCGGCTTGGCTGCGGGCGCAGCGGGTGCCGGTGGAATTTGTGTTGCCGGTGGCCCCGACCCTGAGCTTGTCCGCGTTGGCCCGTTATGCCGACCCCCAGTACAACCCCCTGATTCAGCGGCTGGGGTGGGCGTCTGCCACTTTGGCGCAGGTGGGCCAAACGGCCTACCTGGTGGTCAACCCCCACCTACGGGTGCGGCTGGTGTCCACCTTTCCCGCCTACGAGGTGTTGCAAGCCTGTCATCTTTGTGTGACCACCGTGGGGGCAAACACGGCAGAACTAGGGGCGTTGGGGGTACCGATGATTGTCCTGGTGTTGACCCATCAGCCGGTGGGAGAGGTTGTGCGGGCGTGGGACGGGCTGGCGGGGGTCTTGGCGCAGGTGCCGGGCTTGGGTAAAGGCTTTGCCACCCTGTACAGCCGCTGGATGCACAAACGGCTAGGACTACTGGCCTGGCCAAATATCTGGGCGGGGCGGCAGATTGTGCCGGAATTGGTGGGGGCGATTGCTCCAGAGACCGTAGGCGCCCTGATTCAGGAATGGTTGGCGACACCGGAACACCTAACCCGAATGCGGCAGGAATTGCTCCAGGTGCGGGGCGCCTTGGGGGCAGACCAGGCCGTGGCCGAAATGGTCACCCAACTGCTCAACAATGGTAAGATTAAATAATGGCAGTGATAGGTTTCCCCGTGTCTTTTTACACCAACCCTCCCTATCTTCTCTTGGTTATGGGGTTATTAGCGGCGCTGACAGCCGGTAGTGCCTTCAACGCTCTGTTAAAACAAGCCGTCCAGTCCTGGCAAACGCAGCATTCGACCCGTACCTTGGCGGAAGTGCGCCGCCAACTCCAACTCCCGATCATCGGCATTGCCGGGGGCATGACCGGTTTTTTGGCCGCCGGAGTGAATATCTTTGGGTTTCCCTGGCTGTGGGCTTTGGGGGTAGCAGTGGGGCTAACCGTGGCCACAACCCTCCTGATTTGGGCCCAGTTGAACCGCCTGCTGGTGGAATTAGAGCGGGGTAATGGGGCGGTCTTGTCCCTGGATAATCTGTTTATGTAATTCCATGCAGGTTTTGAGTTGACACTCCCACCGACGAAGGTCGGGGAATTTTTACGCAGCCCACAAACGGACTCGTAAAGGTGCTGTCAAGACACCCCGAGACGGTTCCTTGCAACCATAGCTAAGCAGGCAAAGTTTGGCATATATAGTCATTTCAAACCAGTTTGCGACATGCGCCTTTACCTGCAAACCCTGTCCTGGAAGGGGATACAGCGATGACCAGTGCCTCAAAGTGTTGCATTTTCTTGTGAAACGACTATAGAACAGATGACTGAATCGATAAGGTCATGAAGGTTTTGGGTTGTATAGCTAAGCATACAAGGGTTGACATGATATAGGTCACTGGGCGTAACCCCACCTTGGTTTCCCATAGCGAAGTGTGACGTATCCATGAATCTTAAGGCGACAACCCTAACCTACCTAGCTATATAATCTTAGCACTATGACCTTTTTGATCGTTCTGTTTCGGGCGATAATCACCAGTTTCTGACCACATTTTTAACCATCTTTGTATGGTTCTGATGCTCATACCAAATAACTCACTAACCTCAACTCGTTTTGCCCCCTTTAAGACTGCTGCGACTGCTTTTTGACGCAAATCGTAACTGTATGGTCTTGCCATCG